>JAGAZS010000119.1 GCA_017939945.1 Schwartzia sp. (in: firmicutes) | reverse complement strand
CCGGGGCTGTGGGAAGTATTGCTCGGCGGCATTCTCGACGCGCAGCAGGTCAAAGAGCGCATGGACGCGGCGAAAAAGTACATGGGAAGGACGGCGGGGGACATCATGACCTCGCCCGCGCTGACCGTGGACGAGATGGACAATGTGACCGAGGTCGGCAAGCTCATGTTCAGGAAGCGCATCAAGCGCGTCTTCGTCACCCGCAGAGGCTCGCTGGCCGGAGTCATCAGCCGCTCGGCGTTCATCAAGCTGCTGTTCGGCGAGGAAAAGAACAGGCCCGCGGGAAAATCGACCCCGAAAGTACCAAAAATACAATTTTCGTGATAAAATCAAGTTCCCTTCTTTCATTTTCTTCTGCATAAATGCACGAGCCGGAAAATCCTGTTGAGATTTTCCGGCTCGTGCGCTTTATTATGAACACCATCCACGCAGATGGGTCTTGTTCATCATTTTCTCATGAGTCCCGACCGCCTCATCATGTTTGTGAAGTGCTCTCCCTTGTCGTCGAGATCGTCAGCCTCTCTTTCATACTGTGCCCTTTGCGCGGGCGTCAGCCTGGCCGAGAGTTCCCTGTCGTCCTTGATGATGGAAGCACACAGGGCGCGTCCCCAAACGATTCCGGCCTGCCGCAGCTCGGGATCCGTCTCCATGGCCTGAAGGACAGCTTTTCCCTTGCCGTCTTTGTCTTTGCCGGCAATCATCGTCGTGAAGTCTTCCATACGGGAAATAATATACTGATCCTGTTCCGCCTGTGTCATTTGCGTGTAGCGGATCATATCCGGCGCGATTTTCTCCGTGTAGAGCTTATACCCTTTGAAAATACCGTATCCGGCAATGCCGACGCCAATCGCCGCAAGCACCAACACGCCAATCAAGATTTTTTTCCAAAGCTTCATTGAAATCGCCTCTCCTTCCGGCGTCTCCTATTACTTTCCTTTTTCAATCAATGCCTGTTTTTTCGCTCGCGACATTTTTTTCAGCGCACATTCCCGGCGAAGCGCTTCGCTTTTGTCCTCGAACTCCTCATAGTACCGCAGCGTCACGGGACGGCGGGAGCGGGTGTATTTCGCTCCCTGCCCCGCATTGTGTGCGGCGATGCGTTTTTCGAGGTCGTTGGTCCAGCCGGAATAAAGCGTACCGTCCGCGCACTCTACGATATAGGCGTAGGCGGTCACTTGCTTTCCTTCGCCTCGTCCGCCGTCAAAATCGTAATCTTATTGATCTTCACATCTTCATAAGGCCTGTCGCGGAACGGGTCCGTTTCCACCTTGCCGATGGCCTTGACGACGTCCATGCCCTTGATCACCTTGCCGAATACCGCGTGATGGCCGTCGAGCCAGTCGGTCTTCGCCAGCGTGATGAAGAACTGCGAGCCGCCGGTGTTCGGGCCGGCGTTCGCCATCGAGAGGATGCCCTCGCCGTTGTGCCGAAGATCCGGATGGAACTCGTCGGGAATCGTGTAGCCCGGGCCGCCGGTGCCGTCGCCCTTCGGGCAGCCGCCCTGAATCATGAAGCCGTCGATGACGCGATGGAAGATCAGTCCGTTGTAGAAGCCCTTCTCGACCAGCGTGATGAAATTGCCCGTGGTCTTCGGCGCCTTGTCCTCAAAAAGCTCGATGTCAAACGTCCCTTTGCTTGTCTCAAATCTCGCGATACGATTTCCCATTTTCTTATCTCCTCCGTTGCTGTTTTGTCCGCCTGCCGCGCATGCCGTGCTCAAAAGCAGAAGCAACAGCGACGCCGCAAGGCATAATACTTTTTTCATTTTCATTCGGAAAACCCACTCCCTTTTTGATATATTCGCCGTTCGCCCGGCTCGGTGGGCGCCCAGACCGGGATCTCGCGCCCCGGCGCGAAAAACTCGGCGTCGGGCACGAATCTCGGATAGCCGACGCTGTGCATCGTGACCAGCGCCCGCGTGTCCGTGCGACGGCAAAATTCCTTCGCGCCCCAGTCCCGCGCCTCTTCCAGCCGCCCGTCCGCCGGGAAGAACGCCAGATCGAACATCCTGCCGTCCAGCCGCTTCATTTGTTTCATGAAGCCGTTTTCCGCAAATTTGATGTTTTCCCGCGTATCTCCGGACCAATGCCACCAGTTGAAATCCCCGGCGTGGAAAATCCGCCAGCCGTCGATTTCCACCAAAAAAGACGTGCCCTCGTCGGTGGAGTCGAAGCTCTCGACGCGAAGCCCCTCGCCCTGCCAGCCGTCGTATTTCCCGAGCCATACGGTCTTTTCCGCCGGAAACCGTCTCGCCTCGGAAAGCGCACGGACGTCCTCGCTCAAAAAGAACTTCGCCGCCTTCTCATAGCGGGCGATGGCCGGGCTGAAATGGTCGAAATGCGCATGGGACACAAAAAAATAAACCTGCGCCGCCGACGCCAGAACACGCTCGACGTCGCCGCGCACGTCCCGGTAAGCGTCGAAAACGAGCGCCCATCGGCCCGCCCCGTCCTCGACGACAAAACCGCTGTTCAAAAGGTACGCAATGCGCACCGAATCATTCGCCAACCTGTCCCCTCCTTGCTTTTTCTTTCCTGTCACGCTCTCGAAGCATTTTCTCGAGCTTCACGCCGGGCAGCGTGAAGCCGCGCCCCATGACCTCGTTGGCGTCCATTACGATCATGAACGCCTGCGGATCGTAGTGGTCCGCCACGCGCTTGACCCGCGCCACCTGCGTCAGCGTCACGACGACGAAAAGCACCCGTTTTTCCTGATGGGTGAACGCGCCCTCGCCGTCGAGGAACGTCACGCCGCGCCCGACGCCGCGGATGATTGCCTCGGCGATTTTTTCCGTTTCGTCCGAGATCAGGATGACGACCTTGCGATGGTTGAAGCCGGCGATGACCCTGTCCGTCAGCGTCGCGCTCATGAACATCGAGATCAGCGTGTACATGGCCGGCATCACGCCGAACATGAACGCCGATATCGTCATGATCAGGCAGTTGAAGCCGAAAATCACGCCGCCCATGTTCAGCGAATAATATTTTTTCACAATCGCGGCCACGATGTCAAGCCCTCCGGAGCTGCCGTCGTTCCGGAAAATGATCCCGTAGCCGATGCCGTTGAACACGCCGCCGAAAACCGCCGCCAGCATCGGGTCGGGCACCGGAGCGTACGCGTTCAGAAAATGCGTGGCGTCGAGGCAGACGGAAAACATTACGGTGCCGAACAATACGCCGACAAAATATTCGCGCCCCAGCACCCGGAGCGCGGCAATCAAAAGCGGCACGTTATAGACAAGCACCTGCGCGCCCACGGGCAGCCCGGACAGGAAGTAGACGATCATGCCGATACCCGTGAGTCCGCCGGAAAGCAAATGATTCGGCAGCAGGAACAGGTTGATGGAGCTGGAGCTGATCAGGCAGCCCAGCGTAATGGCCGCCGCCTCTGTCAGACGGTGTGAAGCAGTTACCTTTTCCACGGCGGCGTCGCCCCCTGCTCCGTCTCGTCCCGATCCTTCAGCGCGCTCATATCAATATCCTTGCCTTCCAAAACCTGCGCGTTGAAATCGGCGCTCTGCCAATCCTCTTCCTCGCCGCCGCCCATGTCGGCCTCCTCCTCGGTCAGCGGCAAGCTCGTCAATCGCCATGAGGAGAGAATCCATGTGCCCGGTTCCACTTCCAGCATCAGCTTCTGCCCCGGCTTCTCCGGATTCGCGTAAACATTCCAGGTCAGGCCGCCGATCTGCTCACGATCTTTCCTGCCATACACCGAGGCAATCCTGTGAGGCGTCGCTCCGTAGCGCACACCGTCCCGCGCCGCGTAGTCGTGGTCCTCGATGACAATATCGACGACCTTGCCCGTCGAGACGGAAACGCCCACGGAAAATTTCTTTTTGAACGTGTAATATTTGACGCGGATACCGAAAACGCTCTTTTCCGTATCGAACAGCGGCGCGCCGAAAGCCTTCTCTATCGCCGCCTCGTCCGCGACCTCGCCCAACGCCACGCCACGCACGACAAAGTCCTCCGGCAAAACGCGCCCTTCCGCGCCCACCGCCAGCGGAAACGCCCACAGCGACAACAAAAGAAAGAGAGCCTGAAAAGCCCGTCGCAAACTGCTCACCTCCCGCCTCGTCAAAAGTCCACGAAATTCCCGTCCCTGAATACGGGAATCTCCCGTCCGTCCTTGGTCCTGCCCGTAATCGCCAGGTCACGGGATCCGACCATGAAGTCCTCGTGCAGCAGCGAATCGTTGACGCCATGGGAAATCAGCGTCGTCGAATCCATGTCAGCGCCGCCTTCGAGGCAAGTCGGGTACGCTTTCCCCAGCGCCAAATGGCACGAGGCGTTTTCATCGAACAACGTGTTGTAGAACAGGATGCCGCTGTTTGAAATCGGCGAATCATAGGGCACCAGCGCGACCTCGCCGAGCCGCGACGCGCCCTCGTCCGTTTCCAGCAAGGTCTCAAGATGCGCGCGGCCTTTCTCGGCCTCAAAGGAAACGACCTTCCCCGCTTCGAAGCGAAGCTTTATGCCCGTGATCAGGTTGCCCTGGAAAACCAGCGGCTTTGTCGCGGCCACTGTGCCGTCCACGCCGTCCCTGTGCGGCAGCGTGTAAATTTCCTCCGTCGGCAGATTCGCGACGAAAACGCGCCCGGCCTGTGTCTCTTCCGCGCCGCCCGCCCAGATATGCCCTTCGGGCAGCCGGATCGTCAGGTCGGTGCCGAGACCGTTCGTATAGTGCAGTGACGCAAACGCCCAGCCGTTCATGAAATCCGACGCGCGGCGCAGGAAATCCGTATGCGCCTTCCAACGCGCCTCCGCGTCTCCGTCGCCCGCAATCCGCACCGTCGAGAAAATCGCTTCCCAAAGCGCGTCGACAGCTTCCGAATCGCTTTTATCCGCAAAAACCTTCCGCGCCCAGGCCTCCGTCGGCACGGACACGACGCACCACGCGTTCTTGTTGCTCATGATGCGCGCACGGTAATCCATCAACGCTTCGCCGGCCGCCTGCTGGGCCGTCGCCAGCCGTTCCGGCGCGACGCCGAGAAACGCCTCCGGATTCTCGGCGTGAATCGAAACAACCGCCGCGTCGTCCTCCGCGTTGTCCATATAAAGCCGCCGCCGCCAGTCGGGATAAGTCCCCAATGTCTCCACGGAGGCCATCTCGAAACGGAGCCGCGAAAAACGCTCGTCGTTCCATACGACGGTCACGTCCTTCGCGCCCGCTTCGTACCCCTCCCGTGCCAAACGGCGCGCGAAATCCGCGCACTCGATCGGCGCATTGATTACGAGAGGCTGGCCTGCCCGCAGATTCACGCCCGTCCGGATGACGAGCCGGGCGTATTCCGAAAGCCGCGCTTCCATGTTGTCCCGCATCATTTGATTGCATTCAGCCGGGAAGCCATTTCCGATGCGGACGGGTCTCCGTAGGCCGCTTCCATGATCGGCTGGTCGCCGAGCATCAACGTATTGCCGTTCGCCCAAGCTTCCGCAGAACCGTACCCGTTATGATAGGCCGTCGCCAAATTGCCCATCACGAAGTAAGCGCGCTCCTGGCTGCTCATATCGTCCGCCGGCGCGGGCGTCAGGAATTCCTTGCCGTTGACCTTGACAAGTCCCGCGTCCCCGTCAATCTTGACCTTGCCGCCGCTGTACTCGGTCAAAGACATCGCGTAGGTGTCCCGGCGATCCTTATGGTCGGGATGGTCGGAAAGGAAGCTGCCGCCGCTCGTGGAACGTTCCATCACACGCTGCCAGATGGCCGCGCAGGCGCCCGGATTGTAGGAGGAATGCGTGATGTACTCGAATGCCAGCTTGTCCGCCTCACGCTCTTTCGCCCTCGGCATATGCACGTTGCTCGCGAGACCCGCGACCAACTGACCGATTGCCGAATTGTTGGTCAGCACCGCCGCGCCTACTTGGGCAATCAAAGTATCCCTTACGCCCTTCTGCACATGCTTCTTCTGACCGTGCCCCATCTCGTGACCCAGCACCACCGCAATTTCGTCGTCATTCGACACCATATTGAACATGCCCGTGTTCACGCTGATATTGTGCCCCAATGTGCAAAATGCGTTGAACGACGTATCGTTGTTGATAAAATAATTGTAAGGCTTGTCATAGATGGTCGGATCGACCTCGGCAATGGCTGCGGTGAGGCTTGTCATGATGCTGTCCAGCCGCGCGTTCAGATAGGGGTCTTCATTGACGCCATTTTCCTGCTGCATCTGCTGGAACAGCTCATCGCGCCCCTCATTGTCCAAATAGGAAATCTGCTGGTTAAGCGCCGCGTACTGAATCCCCGCGCCGATAATCGTACCGAGAATATCCGCGTGCGCCGTCGGCGCCGGGACAGCGGAAAAGACGAACGCCCCCGCCACGACAGCCGCCGCCAATTTCTTACGCAATTTTTTCCATTCCATGCAAACCACTCCTTCCTGAAATTGTGGAACAAATTTTTAATCATGTTAATATTCGCCATCCATTGCAAAAATCCTGCCTGCTATGGACAAATCGTGGGCCATACGTCTATAATAGTCTATAATATAGT
>JAGAZS010000118.1 GCA_017939945.1 Schwartzia sp. (in: firmicutes) | reverse complement strand
GATGTTCCCGTCATCGCGGCCGGTGGCATCGGCGATTCCCGCGGTATCTGCGCGGCGTTTGCGTGGGGGGCGCAGGCGGTGCAGATGGGGACGCGCTTCGTCATGTCCGAGGAATGCATCGCCCATGAAAATTACAAGAATCTCGTATTGAAGGCCCGCGACCGTTCGACGGTTATCACGGGCCGCACCACGGGTCATCCGGCGCGGGTGCTGCAAAACAAGCTGACGCGTATTTACCTCGAAAAAGAGGCGGCGGGCGCGTCCGCAGAGGAACTGGAAAAGCTCGGCCTTGGCACGCTCCGCATGGCGGCGCGGGAAGGCGACGTGGAGATGGGATCGGTGATGATCGGGCAGATTTCCGGCATGATGAACGACATCAAGCCGGTCCGCGTAATCTTGGAAGACCTCGTCAACGGCGTTTCGGCGGTCGCCGAAAACGCGCGCAAGAATTTCCGTTGAAGCGGGAGGCAGGAATGAGCAAACTGGCATTTGTATTTCCCGGGCAGGGCGCACAGGCCGTCGGCATGGGAAAGGAATTTTACGAAACCTACGATATCGCGAAAAAGCGTTTTGACGAAGCGGACGAGGCGCTGGGGTATTCGATCAAAAAGATGTGCTTCGAGGGTCCGGAAGAAGACCTCAGGCTCACGGCGAATACGCAGCCCGCGATCCTGACGGTCAGCGTCATCGCCGCGGAGATATTGAAGGAAAAAGGCGTGGAGCCGGATGTGGCGGGAGGCCACAGCCTCGGCGAATATTCGGCGCTGGTGACGGCGGGGGTTCTCGATTTCGCGGACGCGGTCCGTCTCGTGCACAAGCGCGGTATGTATATGCAGGAAGCCGTTCCCGTGGGAGAGGGCGCGATGGCTGCGGTCATGGGACTGTCCCGCGAGGAAATCGTCAAGATTTGCGAAGAAATCAACGCGTCGGTTCCGGTGCAGGCGGTGAACCTGAACTGCCCGGGGCAGACGGTGATCGCGGGCGCGACGAAAGGCGTGGAGAAGGCCGTGGAGGCGCTCAATGCGGCGGGAGCGAAGAAGTGCGTAATCCTGCCGGTCAGCGCACCGTTCCATTCGACGCTGATGGAGCCTGCGGCAAAGAAATTGGCCGCGGAGCTCGACAAAGTGACGATCCGCGACGCGAAATTTCCTGTGGCGTCGAACTATACGGGCAAGCTGGAGACGACAGCGGAAGAGATCAAGAAAAATCTTGTGCTTCAGGCGGCGCATCCGGTGCTTTGGGAAGACTGCGTCGCCGCCATGCGCGAGTTCGGTGCGGACGCATTCATCGAGGCCGGCCCGGGCAAGACGCTCGGCGGTTTCAACAAACGGATCGACCGTAAAATCAAGAATATGAACGTCGAAGATGCGGCTTCCCTCGAAAAAACTCTTGACACATGGAAGGAGGTTCGCTAATATGCTTTTAGATGGAAAGTGTGCCCTTGTGACAGGGGCTTCGCGTGGCATAGGCCGCGCCGTCGCCTTGAAACTCGCGTCCGAAGGCGCGAAGGTCGCTTTGAATTTCGCCGGGAATGAGGCTGCGGCCAATGAGGTTCGTCAGGAAATCGAAGCGGCGGGCGGTCAGGCGATTCTCGTCAAGGCGGACGTCGCCAATGAGGCGGCGGTACAGGAAATGGTGCAGAAGACGGCGGACGCCTTCGGACGCATCGATATCCTCGTGAACAACGCCGGCATTACGCGCGACGGGCTTCTCGCCCGCATGAAGGAAGAGGATTGGGACGCGGTGCTGTCCACGAACCTCAAGGGCGTGTTCCTGACGACGAAAGCCGTGGCGAAGCTGATGATGAAGCAGCGCGCCGGACGCATCGTCAATATGGCTTCCGTTGTCGGCGTCACCGGCAATGCGGGGCAGGCGAATTATTCGGCGGCGAAAGCGGGCGTCATCGGGTTCACGAAGACGATCGCAAGAGAGCTGGCGAGCCGGGGCGTAACGGTCAATGCCGTCGCGCCGGGATTCATCGATACCGACATGACCTCGGTGCTTTCGGACAAGGCTAAAGAAGCCGCGCTTACAGGCATCCCGCTGGGGCGCATGGGAACGCCGGAAGATGTTGCCGCCGCCGTCTTGTTCCTGGCGTCGGACCAAGCGTCCTATGTTACAGGACAGGTTCTTCATGTTGACGGCGGAATGGTTATGTAAACTATAGATAGAGATTATTTCCTGGAGGGAGGTGAATACACCATGGCGACGTTTGATAAGGTCAGGGACATCGTGGTCGAGCAGCTTGGCGTTGAGGCCGATGATGTTACGATTGAGTCTACGTTCATTGATGATCTGGGTGCCGATTCGCTGGATATTGTTGAGCTGATTATGGCTTTTGAGGAAGAGTTTAGTATTGAGATTCCCGATGAGGCTGCTGAAAAGATCAAGACGGTACAGGATGTTGTAAACTATATCGACCAGAACCAGGGCAAATAAGGGACTGGTACCTTTCCTGCATGAAGCCCCGTGATTCTTCACGGGGCTTCGCTAGGGGAGGGCAAAATGGAGGGTTTACGCTTGAAACTTCCAGAGCTGAGAATCGGCGATAGGGTCGCGAAGATTCCTATCGTGCAGGGCGGCATGGCAATCCGCCTTTCGACGGCGCGGCTTGCCGCGGCGGTGGCCAATCAAGGCGGTATAGGCCTGATCGCGGCTTCCGGCATGTCGAATGATGAGCTTAGGTATGAGATCCGTATGGCGCGTTCGTTGACGAAAGGCGTCATCGGCATAAATATTATGGTCGCGGCGAGGAAATTCAGCGAGATTGTCAAGACGGCAATCGACGAAGGCATTGACCTCGTTGTGGCGGGGGCGGGCTTCTCCCGCGATATGTTTGGTCTTGGAAAAGAATCGGGGACGCCGATCGTGCCGATCGTGTCTTCCGTTAAGCTTGCTAAAATATCCGAAAAACTTGGCGCGACGGCAATCGTCGTCGAGGGCAAGGAAGCGGGCGGCCATCTCGGTACCGACGTTTCCGTCCGCAATCTGATTCCCGATATCCGCGCGGCGGTCAAGATTCCCGTCATCGCGGCGGGCGGTGCGCTCCACGGTCAGGACATCGTGGATCTGATCAAGATGGGAGCCGACGGCGTGCAGATGGGTTCGCGCTTTGCTTCCAGCGCGGAGGCGAATTCCGCGCCGATGCTAAAAGAATTCTACCTGAAATCGAAGCCGGAGGACATCGTGGTCATTCACAGCCCGGTGGGACTGCCGGGCCGCGCGGTCCGGAATCCTTTCGCCGAGCGCATCATGAACGGGAACGTCCCGCCGACGCGCTGCGACAACTGTCTGAAGGAATGCAAGCACAATTTCTGCATTATCCGTTCCTTGATCCGGGCGCAGCAGGGCGACGTAGATACGGGGCTCGTCTTCACGGGCGAGTATATCTCGCGCATCAAGGAAATCCTTCCTGTCAAGGAAATTTTCCGTCGGCTGATGGCCGAGGTGGAAGTTGCGACCTGATCAGGGTTGCTCATGCGTTTTCAAAAATGATTTGTGAGGTGTTAGGTTTTGGCGAATCGTGTGGTTTTGACCGGCATTGGCGTCATTTCGCCGATCGGCAACGGGCGGGAGGCTTTCTGGGAAGCCTTGATTGCCGGGAAGAACGGCATCGAGCGTATCACGCGCTTTGACGCGTCGGAGTGCGCTTCGCAGATTGCGGGCGAAGTCAAGGAGTTCAATCCTGAGGACTTTATCGACAAAAAAGAGATCAAGCGCATGGACCGCTACACGCAGTTTGCCGTGGCGGCGTCAAAGATGGCGGTGGAGGACGCGGGGCTTGATCTTGCGTCGGAAGACCGCGATCGTATCGGCACGTATATCGGCTCCGGCGTCGGCGGCATAGACACGCTGCACGCGCAGTACAAGAGACTTTTTGACAAGGGGCCGCATTTCGTCAGCCCGTTCTTCATTCCGATGATGATCGGCAACATGGCGGCGGGGCAGACGGCTATCGCCCTCGACGTGCACGGACCGTCCTGCGATATTGTCACGGCCTGCGCGACCGGGACGGATTGCATCGGCTCGGCGTTCCGCGTCTTGCAGTATGGCGAGGCCGACGTGATGATCGCAGGCGGCACCGAGGCGGGCATTTCCGCCGCGCCGGTGGCGGGCTTCAGCTCGATGAAGGCGCTTTGCACCGACCACAATGACGACCCGGCGCATGCGTCCCGTCCTTTCGCCAAAGGGCGCAGCGGTTTTGTCATGGGCGAGGGCGCCGGTATTGTCATTCTTGAGACTTTGGAGCACGCGAAAAAGCGCGGCGCTCATATTTACGCGGAAGTCGTCGGCTACGGGCGTAACTCCGACGCCTATCATGTCACGAGCCCGGCGCCTCACGGCGTTTATCAGGCAAAGTGCATGAGCCTGGCGATTGCCGACGCCGGCCTTTCGCCGGACGATATTGATTATGTGAATGCTCACGGTACTTCGACGCACATGAACGATCTGGGCGAGACCGAGGCCTGCAAGACTGTGTTCGGCGCGCGGGCGAAGGATGTGCCCATCAGCTCGGTCAAGTCCATGACCGGCCACATGCTGGGCGCCGCGGGCGG
>JAGAZS010000117.1 GCA_017939945.1 Schwartzia sp. (in: firmicutes) | reverse complement strand
CCGACGTATACCTTATGGGGAAAATCTCGCGGATTTCGAGGGAGGCGCCGGTTCTTGTGCTTGAGCATCAGGACGAGCGAGTCGTTCCCGGCGGCGCGTCGAATGTCGTCCATAATGTGGCGACGCTGGGCGGCACAGCTGTCGCGGTGGGCGTTGTCGGGGAGGACAAGACGGCGGAAGGCTTGCGTGAAATCCTTTTGGGCAGGGGTGTGGAGATTTCCGGCCTTGTCGGTGACGTATCACGGCCGACGACGGCAAAGACGAGGATCATCGCCGGAGGCCGGGCGACGGTGAGCCAGCAGATCGTACGGATTGACAAAGAAGATCGTTCGCCGCTTTCGGAAAAGGTTTTTGCGCGGCTGCGTGATTTCGCGCTGGCGGCTGTGGGAAACGCGGACGGCGCGGTATTGTCCGATTACGGCGGTTCGGTGGTTTCCGACGCGTTGGCGGCTGAAGTCATTGCGGCGTGCAAAAAGCGCGGCGTGCCGACAATCGTGGATTCCAGATATTCGATTCGCCGGTTCGTGGGCGTCGATTATGTGAAGCAGAACGACGCCGAGCTTTCCGACGCGATGGGTGAGGAACTGGCTGACGAGGCATCGCTTCGCGCGGCGGGGGAGCGGCTCCGGACGGAGCTTTCGGCCAAAGGCGTTTTGGTGACGCGCGGGGAAAAGGGCATGACGCTGTGCCTTGAAAACGGCCGTGCGGTTGATATTCCCGTTGTGGACAAGAGCGAGGTATTCGACGTGTCCGGCGCGGGCGACACCTGCGTCGCTGCGTTCATCCTCGCGATTGCGGCGGGCGCGTCGCCGGAGGACGCGGCGCGGCTGGCGAACGTCGCGTCGGGAATCGCGGTGCGGAAAATGGGCACTGCGACGGTCAGTATGGAGGAGCTTCGGGCGGCAGCGGAAGAACAATTGGAGGCATTTTAGGATGATTATTCCACGAGAATATATAAAAGAAGCTTGCGACACGGTACGGGCCGACGGCGGGACCATCGTTTTCACGAACGGCTGCTTCGACATCCTGCACGCCGGTCATGTGCGTTATTTGACGGCGGCGGAAGCCATGGGGGATTTCCTTGTGATCGGCTTGAACAGCGACGCGTCGGTGCGTCGGCTGAAGGGCGAAGGCCGCCCGATTGTTTCCGAGGCGGATCGCGCCGAGGTGTTGGACGCGCTCCGGGCGGTGGATATCGTGACGATTTTCGACGAGCCGACGGCGGAGGAGCTGGTCCGGCTGGTTCGCCCCAATGTTTACGTCAAGGGCGGCGATTATTCGCTGGATACGTTGCCGGAGGCGAAAATCGTGCAGGCGGCGGGCGGACGCGTCGAGTTCATTCCGTTTTTGGAAGGCCATTCGACGACGGGCGTTATTGAAAGGATCAAGGCGAGCGGGGAATGAACATTCTGGTTGTCAAGCTCAGCGCTATCGGCGATGTGATTCATGCGTTGCCGGTGTCTTACGCGATCAAGGAGACATTTCCTTCGGCGCGGCTGACATGGGCGGTGGAGCCGCCGGCGCGGGAGCTGCTTGTCGACAATCCCTATATCGACGAGATTTTGCTGTTCGAGAAAAAGAAATTCAAGTCCTTCGGCGGATTCCTGAAAAACTTCAAGCCGCTCCGGAAAAAGCTGCGCGACGGCCATTTCGGCATTGCGCTTGATTTGCAGGGGCTCGGGAAATCGGCGGCAATCGCGTACTTTTCCGGCGCGCCGCGTCGGCTCGGCACCTGCAATATGCGGGAGATGAGCGACAAGGTCTGCGAGCCGGTCTGCGGACCCAATGCGAACGGGCATATCGTCGAGCGGTATCTTGATGTGGCGCGGGCTATCGGGTGCCGCGTCGGAGAGGTGAAATTCCCGCTTGTCGTTTCGGAGAAGGACGAAACAATCGCGAAGGAATTGCTGGCGAGGGGCGGCGTGCCGGAGGGCGCGGACTACGCGGTATTCGCCGTCGGCGCGAACTGGCCGAACAAGCGGTGGCCCGCCAAATATTATGCCGCGCTCTCGGATTGGCTTTACGACAAAAAAATCATTCCGGTTCTGGTCGGCGGCGGCGCGGTGGACGAGGGGATTGCCGCCGACATTTTGGCGCAGACGGAGATCCCGCCGGTGGAACTGATCGGGAAGACGTCCCTGAAGCAGCTGGCCGCCGTCTTGCGCGGCGCGAAATTCGTCCTCGGCGGCGACACGGGACCGGTGCATCTGGCGGCGGGGCTGTCCGTGCCGACCGTCATGCTGATGGGGCCCACCGACGCGAACCGGAACGGCCCCTACGGGCAGCCGCAGAATGCCATCGAGGTCTCGCGCTCTTGCCGCTGGTGCTGGAAACGGGCCTGCCCGAAAGGGATTGATTGCCTCGCGTCGATTACGGTGGAAACGGTGAGGAAAAAAATCTCGGAGATGTTTGCCGAAGGAGGAATCACACGATGAAAAAGCGGATCTTGGCTCTTGCTCTCATGCTGTCTTTTTGCGGCGCGTCCACCGCGTTCGCCGACGTCGCGTTTCCCGGCGAGCCGTATCGCCGCCCGCCGCGTCCCGGCGTGGAAATACCCGTACCGGAGGGGCAGCCGCAGGCGACGGCGGAGGTCGCGTATCTCGGCATGGCGGACGACTGCCCGCAGATCATGCTTTCCGTGGAAATGCCGAATCGGGGACAGTATCATTTCACGATCCACGAGCGGGGGCAGGAAGAGATCGTGGACGCGGGCGGCGAGGTTTACGAGGGGTACGGCCCCGGATCGGCGGGCGTGCACTTCCTCCTGCCGGCGCTCCGTGACGGGGACGCAAAAACGTATCGAATGGACATTGATTTTATCATCTATAAGCGGGAAATGACGAACTTCGGCGAAAAGCAGAGCTGCGAGACGTACACGCAAAGGCTGGTGTACTACATCGCCGCGGAGCGGAGCGGGGACGACTGCGAGGTCCGCGTTTCCAAGGACAACGGGAAAGTTGCCGAATGAGCCGACAGGATCGGGCGGGCTTGCTCCTTGCGCTGACGCTCGCGCATTTTTCCGTGGACGGCGTCTCGGGCGCGGCGCTGGCGGCTTACGCGGTCAGCGAGCCGTACTATGAGCCGATTGTGTATTATTTCGGGCTATACAATTTGATTGCGTTCGGCGGGCAATGGTGTGCGGGCTGGTTTTTCGACGAAAGGCCGCGCACGATTTTGCCCGCCCTTTT
>JAGAZS010000116.1 GCA_017939945.1 Schwartzia sp. (in: firmicutes) | reverse complement strand
GCACCATCGTCTTGTCGTTGTGTCCGCCGATGACCATGCCGTCCACGTCGGTCAGCGACGCGGGGATACCTGCCTGACGAAGCGCCTTCGCGATATAATATTTGAACCTGCTGCTGTCGAGAAGACCGCCGAGACCGATGACACGGTTGCGCGGCAGGCGCGTATCCTTCAGTGTCAGATACGTCATCGCGTCCATCGGGTTCGAGATGATGATTATGATCGCGTCCGGCGAATAGGCCAACGCCTGATCCACGACGCCCTTGACGATTTTCGCGTTTGTTCCAATCAAATCCTCGCGGGACATACCCGGCTTTCTCGGGATGCCCGACGTCACGACGATAACCTTCGAACCGAATGTCGCCGCGTAATCATTTGTCACGCCTGTAACCGTCGTATCAATCCCCAGCATCGGCGCCGACTGCATCATGTCCATCGACTTGCCCTCGGCGATGCCCTCCTTGATGTCCAAAAGGACGACCTCGCTGGCAAAATTCTTCATTGCAATGACATTCGCAACCGTAGCGCCTACATTGCCCGCACCGACCACCGTAACCTTCATTATGACTTCACTCCTTGCCTTCCGCAATATTTATTCTTTCATTTCCTCAAACTGATCCTTGCCGACGCCGCACATCGGGCAGACAAAATCGTCAGGCAGATCCTCGAACGCCACCCCCGGCTTGAGATCGTAATCGGGATCTCCCGCAGCCTCGTCGTAAATCCATCCGCATACGCTGCAAACCCATTTTTTCATGCCAATGACCTCCTTCATTGAATCATTCGGGTAATGCTATTATATCGCATTTTTCCGAAAAAATCCTTACAAAATAAAAACCTCGCAAAATTTTTCTGCGAGGATTATTATTCTGTCTTTTTTTGCACAGCAAAGAAATTGAAAACCGCTTGCGCCGACGGGCGATTCATCCCTTTGACGGCGGCCAGTTCGTCCACCGTAGCCGCCTTGATCTTGTCCAACGTCCCGAAATGCGCCCATAGCGCTTTTCTCCTCGTCGGACCGATCCCCTCCACATGGTCGAGCACAGAGACAAGATTCCGCTTGCCGCGTAGCTTTCGGTGATACGTGATTGCAAAACGGTGCGCCTCGTCACGAATGCGCTGCATCAAGTACAAGGCTTGGCTATGGCGAGGCAGCTCCACTGGCACATTCGTGCCCTCGACGAATATCAGTTCAAACTGTTTTGCCAGCCCGATCACAGGCGTCGTGTGCCCAGCGCCGCGGATAATCGAAAGCGCCGATCCGAGCTGTCCAAGCCCGCCGTCGATGACAATCAAATCGGGCATATTCTCCACATCCGGCTTTCCATAGCGCCGCGTCGTGACCTCGCGCATGGAAAGGAAATCATCCGGTTTTCCCTCAGCGCTCTTGATCTTGAACCGGCGATAATCGGATTTTTTCGGTACGCCGCCCTCGAACACGACCATCGAGGCCACCGTCTCGGCGCCTTGGATATGGGAAATGTCAAAGCACTCCATGCGCCACGGTTTTTTCGCGAGACCGAGGGCTCGTCCCAGTTCTTCCACCGCGCCTTCCGTCTGCGCCGTTGCCGTCTGTATCCGCGCCGCCTCGTCCGCCAGATATTTCTCCGCGTTCGTCTCGGCCATCTGCACGATCTCGTGCTTCTGCCCGCGCTGCGGCAGCAAAAGCGAAACCTTCGACCCCTTCTGTGCCGTCAGCCATTCCTCGATGACTGTCTGCTCCTCAATGGGACAGGGAAGCAATATCTCTTTTGGGATAAACGCCGCCCGATAATAATATTGTTTCAGGAAGGCGGATAACAGCGCCTCATCACTTTCCGCCTCGCTGCCCGACAAATGAAAATGCTCGCGACCGACCATCTTGCCCGCACGCACGAGAAACATCTGCACGCAGACGCCGAGACCGGAGCGCGCCATGCCCACAGCGTCCTGATCGCCGTACCCGGTCACGATGTTCTGCTTTTCCGCGACGCGGCGTACCGCCTTCAGTTGGTCGCGGAGCCGCGCCGCCAACTCGAACTGCAAATTCTCCGCCGCCGTTGCCATACGCGTTTCCAACGCCTTCTCCACCTCGTCCGTCCGCCCTTCCAAGAACAGACAGACAGAACGCACCATATCGCGGTATTCCTCCGAATCCGCCAAGCCGACGCAGGGTGCGAGGCAGCGCTTGATATGGTATTCGAGACACGGCCTGTCCACATCCATATGCTTGCAGGTCCGCATCGGAAACAGCCGACGCAGGAGCTTCATGCTTTCGTGCACCGCGCCGACGTTCGTATAAGGGCCAAAATAGCGAGCGCCGTCTTTCAAAATCCTGCGCGTCAGCATCACGCGAGGATATTCGTCCGCCAGCGTCACTTTGACATACGGGTATGTCTTGTCGTCCTTCAGGCTGATATTGTACCGCGGTCGGTGCTTCTTGATCAGGTTGCACTCCAGGATCAGCGCCTCGACCTCGGTGGACGTCATGATCGTCTCAAAATCTGCAATATGGGAAACCATCACCCTCACCTTCGGCGAGTGGTTCTTTGTGTTTTGGAAATATTGGCGCACACGATTCTTCAGCACCACGGCCTTGCCGACATAGATAATTTTCCCTTGGGCGTTCTTCATGATATAGACGCCGGGCGAATCGGGAAGAAGCGCGAGCTTTTCCTCTATATTAGACACGTTTCTCCCCTCCTCAAAATCAGTGTTTCTCTTTCAACACCGGCTTCAGATATTTCCCCGTATACGATTTCTTCACCTTGGCAATTTCCTCCGGTGTGCCCTGTGCGACAATCGTTCCGCCTTTGTCGCCGCCCTCGGGGCCGAGGTCGATGATGTAGTCCGCCGACTTGATCACGTCGAGATTGTGCTCGATGACGATGACCGTGTCGCCGCCGTCTACTAACCTTTGCAGAATCACGAGCAGCTTCTCGATGTCTGCCGTGTGCAGGCCCGTAGTCGGCTCGTCGAGGATGTAGAGCGTCCTGCCCGTCGAGCGGCGGGAAAGCTCCGTCGCCAGCTTCACGCGCTGCGCCTCGCCGCCTGAAAGGGTCGTGGCGGGCTGCCCGAGCCGCACATATCCCAGCCCCACGTCCTGAATCACCTGCATTTTTCTGGCAATGCTCGGCACGTTGGCAAAGAATTCCACCGCCTCGTCGATGGTCATGTTCAGGGCAGCGGGAATCTGTTTGGCACCCCGGTCGGTGTCGGCATAGCTGACATCCAGCACACGGCCCACGTCGCGGATGGCCATGCGGGCAGCCATGGTGCCGAAGGTGACAATCTGGGCAACGTGGTCATCCCCATAGAGGCGATGGACATAGTCGATGACCTCGCCGCGGCGGTTGACGCAGAAGTCAACGTCGATATCCGGCATGGAGACACGCTCGGGATTCAGAAACCGCTCGAAAAAGAGACTGTATTTGATGGGGTCAACGTCGGTGATCTTCAGGCAGTAGGACACAACGCTGCCCGCTGCGCTGCCTCGACCGG
>JAGAZS010000115.1 GCA_017939945.1 Schwartzia sp. (in: firmicutes) | reverse complement strand
GGCGGCGCTCTGGCCGCGGCGGCAATCCTAACGAAGACGGAGCTGTTGCTTGTAATCATCGGCGGCGTTTTTGTGATCGAGACGCTGTCCGTGATTATCCAGGTTTCCTATTTCAAGCTGACGGGCGGTCAGCGGATTTTCCTGATGAGTCCGATTCATCATCATTACGAGCTTAAAGGCTGGAAAGAGACGAAAGTCGTCCGCGTGTTTTGTTGCGCGGGCGTGGTATTCGGGCTGTTGGGGCTTTTGATTTTGGGCTTGTCGCGCTGATTGCGCGGGGGCGGCGCCTGCTGGGGTGAATGAAGTGGAGATCAGGGACGGAAAAGATTATCTGCCGCAGGCAAAGGAATTGATCGCCGAATATACGCGGCGGCTGGGGCGGGATTTGTCTTTCCAGGATATTCGCGATGAACTGAACGACCTTGCGGCGAAATATACGATGCCGGAGGGAGAGATCTTGGTAGCGGTGGAATCGGACAAAGTGATCGGCATGGTTGCTTATCACAGGCACAGCAGTCAGCGGTGTGAAATGAAGCGGCTGTATGTGCGCCCCGAAGGCAGAGGCATGCATCTTGGGGAGATGCTGGTAAAGGAAATCCTGGAACATGCAAAACGCGCCGGCTATTGCGAGATAGTGCTTGATACGATACGCCCGCTGCAGGCGGCAATCAGCCTGTACAAAAAATGCGGATTCCAGGAATGCGAAGCGTATTACGATAATCCTATGCGCGATGTTATATATATGAAGAAAGCGTTATAATCATAAAAAATGTGAGGCGTTTGGAATGAATTTGTCGAATCAGAAAGTGCTGGTTGTCGGTCTTGGTATCAGCGGCGTGGCTGCGGCGAAAATCGCGAAGCGTTTCGGCGCGGATGTCGTGCTCAGCGACGCGAAGGAAGAGGAAAAACTCGGCGATGAAGTGAAAGAACTGCGGGACGCGGGTATCGAGGTCGTATGCGGGCCGCAGTCGAACGAGCTGTTGGAAGGGGTCGATCATATCATCGTTTCCCCCGCCGTGCCGGTGTGTATCCCGCTTTTGCAGGAGGCTTATAAGCGCGGCATGGATGTGGAGAGCGAGATCGAGTTCGCTTATCATATCGCGAAATCGCCGATTCTCGCAGTCACGGGGACGAACGGCAAGACGACCACCACGACGCTGCTCGGCAAGTTGATGGAAACGGCGTTTCCCGTCGTCGGCGTCGGCGGAAATATCGGTGTGCCTCTTTCGGAGGAATGCCTGCGGGTCGGCGAGGGCGGCTGCGTTGTCGCCGAGATTTCCAGCTATCAGATGGAAGCGACGGACGATTTTGTACCGCATGTGGCGTCGGTATTGAATGTGACGCCCGACCATGTGGTGCGCCACGGAAATCTTGAAGTGTATCAGCAGATGAAGGAGAAAATGTTCGCGCAGCAGACGAAAAAAGATTTCCTTGTGCTGAACTACGACGACCCGAAGACGAGAGATATGGCAAACCGCGCTCCCGGCACGGTCTGCTTTTTCAGCCGGAAAGAGCTTTTGGACGAGGGAGCCGTTGTTGCGGACGGCGTGCTGACCATGCGCTGGAACGGAAAGGAAATCCCCGTTCTGCCCGTGAAGGAATTGCAGATTCCCGGCGGGCACAACGTGGAAAATGCGCTGGCGGCTATGGCGATGGCGTATCTCGCGGGTGCGGAGCCGGAGAAAATCGCCGAAGTGCTGCGCGCTTTTGAAGGTGTCGAGCATCGCATCGAGCCGGTCTTGAATTTTGAAGGGGTCGATTATTACAACGATTCCAAGGCGACGAACACGGACTCGGCCATCAAGGCCTTAGAGAGTTTCGACGTGCCTGTCGTGCTGCTTGCGGGCGGCGACGACAAGATGACCGATCTCACGGATTTCATGAATCTCGTCAAGGAAAGATGCCGTGCGCTCGTGCTCATCGGCAATGCGGCGGCACGGTTCAAGGAAGCAGCGCTGGCGGCGGGCATCGCGCCGGAAGCGATTCTCGAGGCGGGGTACTCGATGGAAAAGGCCGTCGAGCTTGCGAGGGCGGCGGCACAATCCGGCGACGTGGTGCTGCTATCCCCGGCCTGCGCCAGCTTCGACATGTATTCGGGAATGGCGGAACGCGGGCGGCATTTCAAGGATATTGTTCGCCGTATGGCGGGAAAATAAAGTGAGTTAGGGGCGTTTTTCGTGCGGATCATCGTTTCCGGCGGCGGCACCGGCGGGCATATCTACCCCGCGCTGACCAT
>JAGAZS010000114.1 GCA_017939945.1 Schwartzia sp. (in: firmicutes) | reverse complement strand
TTTTCCGCCGCCGCATAATTTTTTTTGCAGATTTCGGGAATATGCCGTATAATAAAGGGAACGAAATGCCCGTCTTGAAGAAAGGCAAGGCGGGAACGCAATCACAATATTATGAAAAGGGTGTGTTGCTGATGGTTCCGATGAAATACAAGGGGCTGGGTTTTGACAGGTATGATTCCGAGGCGTACAACAAAGAGGCTGTCGCCACAATGAAGGCGCTGGTCGGCGAGGCGGCGAAGGGCGCCTTCGTTTACGGGCCTCCGGGCACGGGCAAGAGCATGCTGGTCGCGGTCTTCGCGAACGAGAAAACGAAGGCGGGAACGGACACGATGTTCCTGACGGCGGCGGAGCTTTTCTCCGAGACCATCGGCGCGGCGAACGAGACGTCGCGGATCAAGTTCACGGAAAAAGCGGAAGCGGTGCCGTGCCTTGTGGTGGACGACCTCGACGCTGCGCATTTGAATCAGGAAGCCGGCGAGACGCTGATCGGACTTCTGAAGGTCCGGCAGGACAACAACCGGCAGACCATCGTCGCGAGCAAATTCCCGCTGGCGGACGTACCGAAAAAAACAGAGGGCGTCGGCGAGGAGCTGCACGAAATGCTGGAAGGACTCGGCGAGCACGTGGTATTGAAATAACACAGCATTTTTTCGGAGCGGAAAGCGAAAGTCAATTTTGTTTTCCGCTCCGATTCCTTTTATTTGCAAGAGCTTTCGTTTTATATGCCCTTTTGTCGATTTTTTTCCGCAAGCAGGAAATCGGGAGCTTTTGGTCGAATATATAAAAAGGTATATTGATTGCAGAAAATCACTTTTCCGGAAATGAGTGAGTACATGAATCCTTCCGAGAATATTGACGTCTGTTTTGTCTCGATGCCGATTTCCGATATCACGATGCCGTCGATGGCGCTTTCCCTGATGAAGTCCTGCCTGACGAAAGCGGGCATTTCCTCGACGATCGAATACGAGCATTTGCAGTACGCCCATCGGCAGGGGCTGGAGCTTTATCATCTGGTGGCGCTGGCGCGCAGCGATTTCCTCGTCGGCGAGATGGTCTTCGCCGGGGCGGCGCACGGCGGGAATACGGTGCGTCCGCTCTCCGACTATATCCGTTGGATGCAGGACGTCAGGATTCCGCAGGGCGGCGCGACGCCGACGGAGGTACAGGTCGCGAGGACCAACTGGCTCCAAAAGCTGCCCGCTTGGCAGAAGGACGCGGACGCATATATCGAGGAGGCCGCCGCCCGCGTGCTGGCCCGTCATCCGAGAATTGTCGCTTTCGCCTCGATGTTCCAGCAGACGAACGCGAATATCGCTCTCGCCCGCCGGCTGAAAAAGGAACCGAATCCGCCGGTCATCGTGGTGGGCGGCGCGAACTGCATGGGCGACCTCGGCGCGGCGCTGATCGAGCATATCGAGGCTTACGATTATGTGTTCATCGGCGAGGCGGACGAGATTTTCGCCGACGTCTGCGGACGGATATTAAAGGAAGGAAGCATCCCGCCGGAGGAGCTGCCTTACGGCGTCCTGTCCCGCCGCTCGGCGCGCCCGAAGACGGTCATGCACCGTGTCACGAAGGATGTGGAGCATCTTCCGATTCCCGATTTCGACGATTTCTTCCGCACCTATCAGGAGCTTTTCCCCAAAGAGACGCATGTGCATTTCATGGTAGAGGGCTCGCGGGGCTGCTGGTGGGGACGGAACAAGCCCTGCACGTTCTGCGGGCTGAACGGCCCGGCCCGGAACTACCGCGAGAAGACGACGGACCGCCTCGCGGACGAGATCAAGACACTGGCGGAGCGTTATCCCCAGACGCAAATCTGCGTGTTCACCGACAGCATCTTGAGCCACACGCAGATGAAGGAGCTGCCCGCCGCCCTCAAGGCGCGGGGCGTCAAACTGAAATTCTTCTCCGAGATCAAGGCGAACATCACCGAGGAGGACGTGCGCTCCCTTTCGGAAATTGGTTTCGTCCAACTCCAGCCGGGCATCGAGAGCCTGCAGGACGACATCCTGAAAATCATGAACAAGGGGTGCCGCGCCATCCGGCAGATCGAGACGCTGAAAAGCTGCCGCACTTACAATATGCAGCTGGCGTGGAATCTGCTCTGCGGCTTTCCCGGCGAGACGGAGGCATATCTTGCCGAGCTGGCGGAGCTCCTGCCGAAGGTCATGCACCTGCCGTCGCCGAACCAGCTGATTCATATCGTGTACCAGCGATACGGCGAATACACGGAGCACCCGGAAAAATACGGGCTGGTGCTGCAGCCCGCCGAGGCCTATTCCTTTGCCTACGCGGACGAGGAATTTATCCGGCGGTCGGCGTACATCTTCGAGCCTGTCGATCGGTCGGAGCGCCATCTTTGCTGGGACGTCCGGCTCAAGGGCGAAAGCTACCGCAAGGTGCAGGAGATCGTCACGGACTGGGTCGACAACCGCTGGAATCTCCAGCGGCTCGATATGTATGACAACGGCGCGGCCATCGACATTTACGATATGCGGAAAATTTCCAGGCACGCCGTCTATACGCTGGACGGCGCAAAAGCGGAGCTGTACCGCGCTTGCCGCTCCGTGCGGCAGGAGGCGCCGCTGCTCGGGGAGCTTTCGCAAAAGTACGGCGAGGACGAGCTTCGCGCCGCGCTGGACTGGCTCTGCGAGGAAAACCTGATGGTGCATATCGGGCATGAGTATCTGGCGCTGGCGGTGGACATGAACGCAAAGAAACAGAGTGGAGAGTGAATACAAATTGAGCGATACGGAAATCAGGCACGTCATCAGCCCCGCCTGCGACGATGCGGAGTATGTTCGCGAGGTCGCGGAGGCGAAGCGGGCACTGGAGCTTTGGACCATGGAGCCGGGCTTTCAGGAAAAATTCCTCGCGGCGCCGGAGGAAACCCTGGCCGCATACGGGCTGTCCATCGACGTCCTCTCGGTGCGGATTCTCTGCGTCCGCGAAACGGCGCTGGAATACCAGAAGCGTCCGCCCGGGGACACGCCGCGTGCTGCGCGCCGCTACCGCGGATTCCTGCAGGAAAAGATCGAGGGACGGGACCGTATGGCGCGGGAATCCTGCGTGCCAAAGCATCCCGCCTTCCGCGCATGGCGAAGCCGCCAGCTGAACCGCTGCTGGGTGGAGCTGGGAATGAAAAACCGTTCCCTGATCCATGTGCCGATGACCTTCGAGCTGGATCTCGGCTGCTCGGTGGGCTGCCCCTTTTGCGGCATCATGGCGGGAAAGCTCCAAAAGGTCTGTCCCTACGACGAGGAAAACGCCGCGCTTTGGCGGGGGATTCTCTCCTTCGCCAAGGAAACCGTCGGCGACGCGGTGGGAGACGCGACCTGCTATTATGCCACCGAGCCCCTCGACAATCCCGACTACGAAAAATTCACCGACGACTTCTTCGACGTCTTCGGCATCGTGCCGCAGCTCACCACGGCGGCTTCCATGCGAAACCCCGAGCGCACCCGGAAGTATCTGTTGGAAGCGCTGAAAAAAGAGCGGCGCGTCCACCGTTTCTCGGTGTTGAGCCTCGATATCCTGCACAAGATTTTCGAGACCTTCACCATGGAGGAGCTCCTGTGCGTGGAGTTGCTGCCCCAGTTCGCCGAGGCGCCGCACAACATGTTCGCCAAGACGGGACGCGCCCGGGAGAGCGAGCTGGCGCATGTGGCGGAAGATGAGAACGATACGATTGCCTGCGCCAGCGGCTTCATCGTCAATATGGCGGAGCGCTCCATCCGCCTCATGACGCCCTGCGGCTCGTCGAAGGAACATCCCACCGGCGAATACATCGTAGCGAAGGAGAGCTTTTCCGACCTCGAGGATTTCAAGCGCGTCCTCGTTTCCACGATCGACCGCTATATGGCGAAGGAACTTCCCAAGGATCAGCCGCTGTTTCTCCGTCCCACCGTTTCCTTCGAGGAGACGGCGGAGGGCGTGGAGTTTTTCCGCCCGAACAAGCTCCGGCTGAAATTCCGGGGTGCGGACGACCTCTCGCCCGACCTTTACCATGACGTGCTGAGAAAACTCCGGGGCGGCGGCAAGACCGCCTACGACGTCGTCGGGGAGCTGATGGAGGAGACCGGCGCGTTTCCGGCGAACGTATTCTTCGTCCTGAAGAAATTCGAGCAGGCGGGCCTGTTCCTGGAGCCTTACGAAATCGATAAAAAAGCGCCATAAGGGCTTGCGCGGGGAAGCGCGAACCATTATGATAGAGTTAAATTCCAATGAAAGAAAGGATGGTACCCATGGCAGACAAGAAACAGAATCTCGTGAAGTACGGCGAGGTCGTCGCCAAATGCTGGGAGGACGAAGCGTACAAGAAGCACTTCCTCGAGGATCCGGAAGGCGTGCTCTCCGAGGCGGGCTTCGTGGTGGACGAGGGCGTGACCTACAAGGTCATCGAGCAGCCGAAGATGGTCAAATATCTGGTGCTTCCCCACGAGGACACGAGAGACGCCGTGCAGACCATTGCCAAAGGCTTCCTGAACGCGGTGGAGAAGAAGGATCTGGTAATCCCGGAAGGCGCGGAAGTCCGCATCATCCAAAACACCGACGATATGCGCTACATGATCCTGCCTGCGTCGCCGAAATCCCTGACCGCGGCCGAGCTGAAAATGGTCGCGGGCGGCGACAGCGTAGAGCTGCAAACAAACGTGGTGCAGACCGCCGAGGTCGCGACGACGGCAGTCGAGGCGCAGACAGCGACGACAACCACGACCTATCTGGCGGAAGCCGAAGTCGGCGTCGTGGCGGTTGCAGTGGCCGTCTTGGTCTGACGGGAAACAATAGCTGAAGCTTCAAGAAAGGGGCTTGCAAATTTTTTTGCAAGCCCTTATATTTATTACAGGTTTACTCGATTTTATTTTGAAAGGATGGTACTGATGGCGGACAAGAAACAGAACCTTGTGAAGTACGGCGAGATCATCTCGAAATGCTGGGAAGACGACGCCTACAAAAAACGTTTCATCGAGGATCCGGAGAGCGTGCTCGCCGAAGCGGGCTTCGCAGTCGAGGAAGGCGTGACCTACAAGGTCATCGAGCAGCCGAAGATGGTCAGGTATGTGGTCATTCCCTACGAGGGAGCGCAGGACGCCGTGCAGACGTTCACGAAGTATCTCCTGAACGCAGCGGAAAAGAAGGACGTCATCATCCCCGAAGGCGCGGAGGCCCGCATCATCCAGAACACCGAGGATGTGCGCTACATGATTCTCCCGGCGTCGCCGAAATCCCTGTCGAAGGCCGAGCTTGCCATGGCCGCGGGCGGCGACGCCGCGGCGGTCAATGTGGTAACGGCAGTCGTCAGCGACATTTCCGTCTCCGTCACGCCGACGACTACTGTTACGCCTACGGCTGTCGCCATGCCCACGACGTACGTCGAAGTCGTATCGGTCAGCGTAGCGGTTCTGATTTGAAATTTTTTTCAGAAGGCTTGCAATTTTTTTTGCAAGCCTTTATTATTTTTCCGGTAAGTTTAGATTGACCGCAGACAGAAAGGATGAAAGTATATGGCGGACAAGAAGCAGAATGCCGTGATTTACGGCGAGGTCGTCGCGAAATGCTGGGAAGACGAGGCGTAAAGAAGCG
>JAGAZS010000113.1 GCA_017939945.1 Schwartzia sp. (in: firmicutes) | reverse complement strand
GCCACCATGCGCGCCACGACAATCGAGGAGGACGGCGTCCGTTTTTTCACCATCGAACATCTGATGTCCGCCATATCGGCGTCCGGACTCGACAACTGCATGGTCGAGCTCGACAGCGAGGAGCCACCCGTTGCCGACGGCGCATCCCTCGCCTTTTTCGACCTGATCGAAAAAGCGGGACTGAAAACGCTGGACGAGGAACGCTCCGTCATTTCCGTCGACCGCGTGCTGCGCATCGACGACGGCGACCGCTTCATCATGATCGTTCCCTACGACGGGCTTCGCGTCTCGTTCACCTCGCTGAATCCGCATCCGCTGGCCGGAACGCAGTACACAGACGTCATCGTGGATGTGGCGTCCTACCGCAAGGAAATCGCCCCGGCGCGGACCATCGCCTATGAGGGCGAAGTCGAGGCGCTTCGGAAGGCGGGGCTCGGCCTCGGCGGAACTTTGGAAACCGTCATCGTCTACAACGACGAACGATGGCTGAACACGCTGCGGTTCCCCAACGAGCTTGTGCGCCACAAGGCCCTCGACGTCATCGGCGACCTTCGGCTCGCCGGCGTCGTGCGCGGCCATGTCATCGCCGTCAAATCGGCGCACGCGCTGAATACCGCGCTGGCAAAGAAAATCTACGAAACATACCGCGTATAAAGATATGATTCCATATAAAAGGAGAGAACAACCATGATCCAACTCAACACTGAACAAATCAAGCAAATCCTTCCCCATCGTCCGCCGATGCTCCTCGTGGACCGCATCATCGACCTCGTGCCGTTCGAGTCCGGCGTCGGCATCAAGAACGTCACGCTGAACGAGCCGTTCTTCCCCGGCCATTTCCCCGGCAACCCGATCATGCCCGGCGTCTTCATCCTCGAAGCGATGGCGCAGGTCGGCGGCATCGCCATGCTGTATCCGGAGGAAAACCGCGGCAAGATCGCGCTGTTCGGCGGCATGGAAAAAATCAAGTTCAAACGCCAGGTCATCCCCGGCGATCAGCTCGTCATGAAGGCGCATATCGTCAACATCGTCAAGAAGAACTTCGGCAAGCTCCATGCGGACGCTTATGTTGAGGACACGCTGGCCGCTACCGCCGACTTCATCTTCGCACTGAAAAAGCCGGAAAACAGCGCAAATTAAGAGAAACATCATATAAAAACGCGCAAAAATGCGCGTCAGTCGGGAAAATCCATGATTTTCCCGTCATATCGTCCGCCAATGTCTTAAGTTTGCGGGGGATTATGAAAATATATAGGCAGGGAAGCTGAAAGTTGCGCAACGGAAGCGCACAAGGGAGCTGGACCCAATGAGCACCAAATCAGCCTCAAAAATACATGAAACCGCTGTCATCGCACCCGGCGCGCGTATCGGCAAGGATGTGGAGATCGGCGCGTTTTCCGTCATCGGTCCGAACGTCGAGATCGGAGACCGCACCGTCATCGCGCCGCACGCCCTCGTCACCGGATGGACGACCATCGGCGAGGACTGCCAGATATTTTCCTTCGCCTCCGTCGGCGAAGCCTCGCAGGATATGAAGTCCTGCGGCGAAAAAAGCTACGTGCGCATCGGCGACCGCACGAGAATCCGCGAATGCACGACCATCCACCGCGCCACCGGCGAAGGGCAGGAAACGCGGATCGGAAACGACTGCCTGCTGATGGCGACCGTACATATCGCGCACAACTGCCTCGTGGGCAACCGCGTCATCATGTCCAACGCCGCCATGCTGGCGGGCCACGTCGTCGTGGAAGACAACGCGGTCATCGGCGGCATGACCGGCGTGCACCAGTTCGTCAAGATCGGCAGGAACGCCATGGTCGGCGGCATGTCCCGCCTCGTGCAGGACGTGGTCCCCTACACCATCGTCAACGGTCAGCCCGCACAGGTCTATGGGCTGAACAATGTCGGCATCACCCGCGCCGGCATCTCGATGGACTCCCGCCGCGCGTTGAAAAAAGCTTACAAGCTTCTGTACCGCTCCGGGCTGACGTTGGCAAAGGCCATCACCGTCATCGAGCAGGAAGTCGAATCCTGCGAGGAAGTCGAGCATTTCCTGCGCTTCCTGCGCGACGCCGAGCGGGGCATCTGCCGCAGCCACAAGGACACGGACAAGGAACAAATATAGATGGAAAAAATCGGACTCCTGGCGGGCACGGGCCATCTCCCCATTGAATTTGCCCGCGCGGCCAAAGCCGCAGGATATGAAGTCTGCGCCGTCGCGCTGCTGCCCGAAACCGACGAAAGCCTCGCGGCGGAATGCGCGAGCTTCCAATACATCAACATCGCAAAACTCGGCGGCATCCTCAAACATTTGCAGAAAAACGGCGTAAAAAAAGTGACGATGCTGGGCAAGGTCACGAAAGAGCTTTTGATGAACGGCAAGCATGAACTGCCAGACTTCAAGATGGTCACGTTCCTCGCCACATTGCCGAACCGGAAAGACGACACGATCATGCTGGGCTTCGTCCGGGAACTGAACAAAGCCGGCATCGAGGTTCTCGACCAGACGGTGCTGATCCGCCTGTTGATGCCGGAAACGGGCTGCCTGACGAAACGCAAGCCCACAAAAGACGAGGAAAAGGACATCGACTTCGGCCTGCGCATGGCGAAGGAGCTGGGACGCCTCGACGTCGGACAGACCGTCGTCGTCAAAGGTCTTGCGGTCATGGCTCTCGAGGCCATCGAAGGCACAGACGCCTGCATCGCGAGAGGCGGCGCGCTGGCCAGGGGCGGTGCCGTCGTCGTGAAAGCCGCGAAACCAAGACAGGACCAACGCTTCGACGTCCCCGCCGTCGGCCTGAAAACCATCGAATCCATGATCGGCGCAGACGCGAAAGTCCTCGCCATCGAAGCGGGCCGCACACTCCTCGTAGACCAAAAAGAAGTCGTCGCCCTCGCCGACAAACACGGCATCGCCATCGTCGCGAAAGAGAGCGGCGAAGAATAAATCGGAAACCGGACGCTGCGGTAATGCTTACGCAAACGCAGCGTTTTTATTTGCCTTTTTTCGTTTGACAATGCTTTCATGAATATATAAAATATAACAATATAGTCATACTTTTAGGAAACGCCGAATAAGTCAAGTCGTGGCCCTGTCGAGGGATTTTTTCGGCGCTTCCTTTACGGAGGGAGCCCTCGAACTTCTATGGAAATCAAGGATATGCAGGCGTTTTACACGGTGGTGGAGGAAGGCAAGATCAGCCACGCCGCGATCCGGCTCGACGTCGCGCAGCCGGCGCTGTCCCGGCAGATGAAGCGGCTGGAGCTT
>JAGAZS010000112.1 GCA_017939945.1 Schwartzia sp. (in: firmicutes) | reverse complement strand
ATATACAGAAAGGCGGTTTTATCATGCAATCATTGATTGACCTTCACATGCACAGTACGGCTTCGGACGGCAAGGATTCGCCTGCAGCACTGTTGGAAAAGATAAAGCGTTTGGGGATTCGTTGTTTTGCACTGACGGACCACGACACCATCGACGGCGTGCTGGAGATGGAGCAAGCGCTTGCTTCGGACGGCAACGCTGATATCGTTTTCATTCGCGGGATTGAGTTTTCCTGCATTACCTCTGCCGGGAAATGTCATATCCTTGGATACGGGTATGATTGGGACAATGACGCCTTCCAAGCCGTATTGGCAAAGAGCGCTGACCTTCGACGGAAGAAACTGGAGCAGCGGCTGGATTTCCTGCGGAAGGAGTATCAGATTGAATTCGGCGAGGACGACATTGAGAAAATGCGTGGTATGAAAAGCGTCGGAAAGCCGCATCTGGCGGAGCTTATGATCAAGATGGGGCTGGTGGATTCGGTCGCCGAGGGCATCAATAAATATATCGATCACTGCCCTACCCTTGACAGCCGTATGCCTGCGGATGAGGTCATCCGTGCAATCCGCTCGGCTAACGGTATTTCTGTCTGGGCGCATCCTTGTGGCGGCGTGGGGGAAAGAGCCCGTTCGGATGAGGAATTCCAGGCGCAGTTGAAACACTTGACGGACTGCGGACTTCAAGGCCTGGAGTGCTTCTATTCACGGTATTCAAAAGAAGAAATTGAGAAGCTGGCTGCTTGCGCGATGGAGCATGGCCTGTGCATCTCCGGCGGCAGCGACTATCACGGGAGAAAGAAGTATCCCCCGATAGGAACCTTGAATGCGGATGGCGTTTCGGTAGATGCAAAGCAACTGCCCGTCTTGCAAGGGTGTGACGCTGTTTTTGGAGAGAATGAAGCAAAGAAAAAACAAGGGAGTACAACATGAACTTCAAAGACGTGATCAAACAGCCGGAATACGAGTTTTTGCACGATCCGTCCAAAATCCGAGGGACGCTCTGCTACCTGACGGTTTCCGGTTCTTATGCCTACGGCACGAATAACGAAAACTCCGATCTCGACATTCGTGGCGTCGCGATAGAGGAGCGGGATGATCTGCTCCTTGGCAACGGTATGGAGCAGTACGAGGACAAAGGGACGGATACGGTCGTGTATGGGCTGCAGAAATATGTGTCCATCTGCCGGAACTGCAACCCCAACGCCCTTGAAATGCTGGGGACGCGTCCCGAGCATGTCCTTTACATGGATTCCGTCGGGCAGCTGCTGCGGGACAATATCGAGATTTTCCTCAGCAAGAAGGCGTACCAGACCTTCGCGGGGTACGCGACCAGCCAGCTTCGGCGAATCCAGAACGCGATGGCGCACGATTCCTATCCGGAAGAGGAAAAGGAGCGGCACATCAAGAAGTCCATCGACAACATGATGCTGTTCGTGAAAGATGAGTACGATCTTCATGAGGGCACTTTCGACTTCGATATCGCCGACGGGGAAGACGGCCCGCGCCTTGTGGCGTCCGTCAGCGTGGAAAAGATGCCGCTGCGGAAATTCATCGACGTCAATTCCCATCTCTACACGCTGCTGCGGAATTACGACAAGCTGAACCACCGGAACCGAAAAAAAGACGAGGCGCATCTGCGCAAGCACGCAATGCATCTCGTCCGGCTCTATCTGACGGGTATCGATATTTTACGGGGCAACGGCGTCCATACATACCGGGAAAAGGACTTGCCGCTTCTGCGGGATATCCGTGCGGAAAAGATTCCGATGGAAGAAGTGTTCAAGATGGCCGAGGACTTCGAGGCGGAAATCAAGGACGCGTATCTCCGGTCCAAATTGCCGGCGGCGCCGGACAATAAGGCGATAGATAATCTTTTGCTGCGGATTTATCGGGAACAGTATTGGAAATAACGGCTCAGAGTCCAGCTTTTTCGCATAGGAGGATGCGTGTAATGGAAATGGCGATAATTATGAGGAAAACGACGTCGTAATGTGCTATAATTATTATGGTATATTGTGCGGAATCTGGCGCAAAGGAGGCTGACAGAGAACATGGCATTGTTCTTTTGTTTGCTCCTTTGCGCCTTTATTGATTTTGTGCAGACAGAAAAGGGCGGAATAGGTGGGCTAGGTGCAGGAAGATTTTGGGATTTTAAAAGGAGAGCTGTAAAATGGTAAATCATATTGAATCAATTCCAGAAGCAAAGCTCCTTTTAATGTCATTGCGCTCTGTTGGCTATACTGAAGAAACTGCCATCGCTGATATTCTGGATAATAGCATTT
>JAGAZS010000111.1 GCA_017939945.1 Schwartzia sp. (in: firmicutes) | reverse complement strand
TTGATGAAATACTTGGTCGAATCGGTCAGCAGCTGTTCCGGAACGATAACCTTGATGACCTTTTCGAGCATATCCTTCTTGATTTGCTCCTGCGTAACGTCGGGATCGTGCTGGGTCGAGATGACGATCGTCTCGACCTCGACAGGCTTGCCGTCCTCGTATGCCACCGTCACCTGCGTCTTGCCGTCCGGACGCAGATACTTGAGCTCGCCGCTCTTGCGAACCTCGGTCAGACGATAGGCCAGTTTGTGCGCCAGAGAAATCGGCAGCGGCATCAGCTCCGGCGTCTCATTCGCCGCATAGCCGAACATCATGCCCTGGTCGCCGGCGCCGATGGCGTCGATGGGATCCATCTCGCCCGCCTTTGCCTCATACGCCTTGTCGACGCCGAGAGCGATATCCGCCGACTGCTCGTCGATTGAAACGAGGATGCCGCAAGTCTTGCAGTCGAACCCGTAGTTCGCGTCGGTGTAGCCGATACGCTCCACCGTGTCGCGGATGATTTTCGGAATGTCGATATAGCAGCTTGTCGAGATTTCACCGACGACATGAACCTGCCCCGTCGTGACCAGCGTCTCCGCCGCCACGCGTCCCATCGGGTCCTGCTCCATGATTGCGTCGAGAATGCTGTCCGAGATCTGGTCCGCCATCTTGTCCGGATGACCTTCCGTCACCGACTCCGAAGTGAAGAGAATACGATTTTTTGCCATGTCCATAGCCTCCTTGAAAACTGTTTTTATACGCGGCTCTGCCGCCCATTGCTTCGCCAAATAAAGCCCGCCGCGCAAATTCCATAAGAAAACCGGCTCCCCTGATGAGAGCCGGAAAACCTTTTCTCTCATCTTATAGGCTGTGGAGATTTCCTGCCTAAAGGAATTGGCACCTTTTTGATTGCTCAATGGTTGCCGCGGTTTCATCGGGCCATTCCCTCCGCCGCTCTTGATGAGTCTTTATTCAGCTTTATGCGATTAGGATACATGATTGCCGAACGATTGTCAAGGAAAAAAACGAACTGCGTTCAACTTTGTTTACCCGACAATCTTCTCAAAATCCGACGCCGGATGTTTGCAGATCGGACAGATAAAACCGTCCGGCAGCTCCTCGCCCACGTACTCATAGCCGCAGACCTTGCAGCGCCAAATCGTCTTCCCCTGCGCCGCCTTGCTCAATGGCTGGGGTTTCGGCTTGATGCTCGACTGATAATAGGCATAGGTCGCCGACGGCACATCAGTGAAAACATCCATATCGGTAACCGACGCAATGAAGATTGTATGCGTGCCGACGTCGATCTGCTGCGTCACATAAGCGGAAATATATCCGTTCGTCCCCTGCGTGACCGCCAACGTCTCGTTGGCCACGCGCTTCTTTCCGTCAAACAGCAGGAACTTGTCCGCATCGCGCCCCGACTGGAACCCGAACCGCTTGAACAGGGAAAAATCCGCTTTCTCGCTCAAAATCGAAACCGTGAACTTTTTCGTCGCCGCAACCATATCGTGGGTCAGATTCAACTTGTTGACCGCGATCGTAATCTGGTTCGGCTCCGTCGTGACCTGCCCCGCCGTGTTGATGATACACCCATTATCCTTCCCGTCCTGCCGCGCCGACAGCACAAAAAGCCCGTAGGAAAGATTGTACATCGCCTTGCTGTTCATTTCGTTACCTCCGTTCGCAAAACTTACCGCAAACTTCATTCTAAAATATATATTCAATGATTTCTCCGTTTTTCCTGCCAGTTGCAAAAAAATTCAAACTCCTCTTTCTCTGCCGTCATGAATATGATATTATAAAGAAATTAAAGACGATACAGAAACTCAGGGGGGAACCGTTATGAACAAGGAAGAACTGATCCAGCTCCTACGCGACCCGGATGTGTGCCATGAGATTTTTCTGATCGTGAAAAACGGCGGAAGACCGGCTTCACCCACCGACTTGAACAAGCTGGCCTCGCTCAAAAGCCAGATTCACAAGATGGGAACCGAGAAAAAAGCCGCTGCTTCCGACACGGACAGACTGGCCGCTATCAAGGCCATGCTGCATAAAAAAGCCGAGGAAGAATCGAAGAAAGCGCAGGGCGTGATAGATGCTTACGCGACGATGGATGCGCTGTCGAAGGAACTCTCTCCGGATAAAGGTCTCGATATGTCGAAGATAAAAGTCGACGATGAAGAGGACAGCGTTTCCGGCGTTCCGTCGGACGTGGGCGGCGCCTTCGCAGACAAGCTGGCTCTGCTGCGAAACCAGGTGCAAAAGACGAACGATGAACGCGCCGCGGAAAGGAAAGCCGCTGCGGAGAAAAAAGCATCGACCAGCGCGGCGGAAAAATATACCTTTATATTGGAGCGCCCCTGCCCTGTCTGCGGGCGGAACACCCATGTGGTCAAATGCAAGTCGAGGCTCATCGCCGAGACCACCGATCTCGACCTGTGCATCCATTACAAGGACTTCAACCCGTACCTGTACCGCGTTTGGGCCTGCGAGCATTGCGGCTATGCCGCCGACGAGCAGAAGTTCACCCGCCGGATACCGGAAAAAACGCGGGACAAGATTATGGGATTTCTGCAGACGGCAAACCTCGCCATGCCTTTTGTCGAGGAGCGCTCTTCCGAGCAAGCGATCCAATACCTCGAAATGGCAATCCTGTTCAACGAATTGGCCGATCCGTCGCCGAACCGCCGCGGTAATCTTTACCTGATCATGGCATGGATTTACCGTTACGACGGCAACAAAGAAAAGGAACGTGCCGCGCTAGACAGGGCAGCTGAACTTTTCGAGCAGTCGCTGGAAACGGAAAGCTACCCGGTGGACAAGATGTCCGACACGATGGCGACTTATCTGACCGGCGCAATCCATGTCATGCGCGGGGACTATGACAAAGCGACGAAACATTTGAGCCGCATCATCAGCAATCAGGCGCTCCGTACGTCTTCGCCAAAACTGTTTGAAATGGCGCGCGATATGTGGCAAGACATCAAGAACGCAAAGGAAAAAGGTTGATAGGAGGATTTTCCCTTGGAACAGTTTTCATCTCGGCTCGGCTTTATCCTGATTTCCGCCGGCTGCGCAATCGGGCTCGGCAACGTATGGCGATTCCCGTTCATTACGGGACGATACGGCGGCGCGTCCTTCGTTCTGATTTATCTCGCATTCCTCGTCCTTCTGGGACTGCCCGTCATGATGGCGGAATTCGCCGTCGGACGCGCCAGCGGCCGCAGCGTTATGGGATCGTTCAACGAGCTGGAGCCGGAAGGCACGAAATGGCATTGGTTCCGCCATATCGCACTGGCCGGCAATTTCCTGCTGATGATGTTCTATACGACAGTCGCGGGCTGGATGCCGTACTATCTTTACAAGACATTAGTCGGCGGCTTTGACGGGCTTTCTCCGGAAGGCGTCGGCGGCGTGTTCGGCGCTCTGCTTTCCGACCCGACGACCATGACCGCTTATATGGTCGCGACGGTCGTGCTTTGCGGCGGCGTCTGTTACCTCGGTGTGCAAAACGGCGTCGAGCAGGCCGGAAAATGGATCATGGGCGCGCTGTTCGTGCTGATGATCCTGCTGGCCGGAAACTCGCTGTTCCTCCCCGGCGTCGGCGAGGGACTGTCCTATTATCTTCTGCCGAATTTTGAACGATTCATGCAGGACGGCCCGATTGCCGTCGTCAACGCCGCAATGGGACAGGCGTTCTTCACGCTGAGCCTCGGCATCGGCGCGCTGGCGATTTTCGGCAGCTACATCGGCAAAGAAAAGAGCCTCGCAGGCGAAGCGATCTGGATCACGATCCTTGACACCGTCGTCGCGCTGATGTCGGGCCTGATTATTTTCCCCGCCTGCTTCAGCTACGGCGTCAGCCCCACCGCAGGGCCGAACCTGATTTTCGTCGCGCTGCCGAATGTGTTCAACCACATGCCTTTCGGAAGATTTTGGGGCGGCATGTTCTTCCTGTTCATGACGTTTGCGTCTTACTCTACGGTCATCGCGGTTTTCGAGAATCTGACGAGCTGCCTGATCGACTACACAGGCGCCAGCCGCAAAACGGTTGTCCGCTGGGGCATCCCGGTCATCATCCTGCTGTCGCTGCCCTGCGCCCTCGGCTTCAACGTATGGAGTTCCTTCGCCCCGCTCGGGCCGGGAACCTGCGTGCTCGACCTCGAGGACTTCATTTTGAGCAACAACATCCTGCCCATCGGCAGCCTGATTTATCTGACCTTCTGCACAAGCCGCTACGGCTGGGGCTGGAAAAAATTCTTCGCCGAAGTCAACACCGGCGACGGCGTAAAACTGCCGAAGGGCGTGCAGTTTTATATGACATGGATTCTCCCGCTGATCATCCTCTGGCTCTTCATCAGCGGATATCTGTTCAAGTAATACTTATCTTCGACCAAAATTTTAATAAAATTTAGACCGAAGATACGCACGCTACGCGTGCTACACACGAGCCTACGGCTCGTGTGACGTCTCATGCAGTCTCAGTAAAGATTAAAAAATCTTAACTGAGACTAGTATAACGGGACGCAAAAAAGCAAGCCTGACATTTTTCGTCGGGCTTGCTTTTTTTGTGTCTTATTTCAGTTTTACCACCGTCGCGCCGAGGCCGCCCTCGTCCATGTCCGCGAAGGCAAAAGAACGGACGCTCCTGTGATTTTTCAGGTACTCGTGGATTCCCTTACGGAGCGCGCCGGTGCCTTTGCCGTGAATCACGAGGATATCCTTCAGTCCCGCAAGCTGCGCGTCGTCGATGAATTTCGCGACGAGCTGCTCGCCTTCGTCGACGAGACAGCCGCGAATGTCGATTTCTCGATGGACGGACGAAGTCTTTTCCAGCAGGGCGCCGGACGCAATCGCCGCACTGCTGCCGCGCTCCGACTTTTCCTTTTTCGCGCGGGCCACGAATCGGCAGGCGTCCGCCTTGACCGTCGTGGTCATGCCGCCGACCTGCACGAATATTTCCTTGCCTTTCGTTTCCAGCACCGTGCCTCTTTGATCGAGCGGCACGATATAGACCTCGTCGCCTGCGTGAAGTTTTGCGGCGTCCACTTTTTCACGGTACGCCGGATTCGACGAGAAACCGGGACGCGTCTCCTCCGCCATGCCGCGCAGCCTGCCGCGGGCGTCCTGCATGGCCGCGTTTCGGCTTTTCTCGTCCTGTTCCTTTGCCTGCTCCTTCAGGCTCTTGATAATATCCTCGGCTTCCTTTCGCGTGCGCCTCACGAGAGCCGCGCCCTCATTTTTCGCGTTTTTCAGGATTTCGGTCTTTTTCTTCGCGACCTCATCCTTCAGTTTTCGCCATTTTTCTTCCAGCTCCTTCGCCCGCGCGCTGCGCTCGGCGATTTCCGCGTTTTTCTGCTCGTAGAGGATTTTTTCGCGCTCCAACGCGCTGACGACCTTCTCGAACTGCGCGTGGTCTTCGCGAATCAGCGCCTCGGCGCGAAGCAATATCGACTTCGCGAGGCCGAGCCGCGCGCCGATGGCGAACGCGTTACTGGCGCCGGGAATGCCAAGCAGCAAACGGTAGGTCGGGCGGAGCGTTTCCGCATCGAACTCGACGCAGGCGTTCTCAACGCCGTCCCGCGTGTAAGCGAAGGTTTTCAGCTCGGAATAATGCGTGGTGGCGACCACGGAAGCATCGATTTCCAAAAGGCGCTCCAAAATCGCCATGGCCAGCGCCGCGCCTTCCTCCGGATCGGTGCCCGCGCCGATCTCGTCGAGCAGCAAAAGGTCGTCCCGTTCCGCCTCGTCGAGAATCTTGACGATATGGCTCATGTGCGAAGAAAACGTCGAAAGGCTTTGCTCGATGCTCTGCTCGTCGCCGATGTCGGCATAAATCTCCCGATAGACCGTCATTTCCGCGCCGACGGCTGCGGGCACGAAAAGCCCCGACTGCGCCATCACCGAAAGCAGCCCTATCGTCTTCATGCTGACGGTCTTGCCGCCGGTGTTCGGGCCGGTGACGAGCAGCATGCGAAAATCGCCGCCCAGCGTCAGGTCGATCGGAACGACGCTTTCGTCCGGAATCAAAGGGTGACGTGCCTTTTCGATATGCACCCGTCCCTCGCGGTTCATTTCCGGCTTCACGGCGCGAAGCTTTCGCGCCAGCCGCGCCTTTGCGAAAGCGAAATCCAGCCCCGCAAGAATCGCGAGGTTTTCCCGCAAAACATCGGCGTTCCGCCCGACGTCGGCGGACAGCCCGCGCAGGATTCGCGCGACCTCCTGCCGTTCGGACAGCGTCAGTTCCTTGATGTCGTTGTTCAGCGTGACGACCTCCATCGGCTCGATGAACAGCGTCGCGCCGGTAGCGGACTGATCGTGGACGATGCCCGGCACCGCCTGCCGATATTCCTGCTTGACCGGGATCACATAGCGATCCTCGCGCATGGTGACGATGGCGTCCTGCAAGAACTTCTGCTGGGACGTCGAATGAATCATCGACGAGAGCGTGTCCTTGATCTTCTGCTGGGAAGAACGGATGCTCTTCCTCAGCTTCGCCAGCGTCAGGCTCGCGTCGTCGCGGAGCGCTCCGTGTTCGTCAATAGCATTATCAAGCCGATTCTCAAGCTGCCCGAGGATTTCAAGCCCCCGCGCACGTTCCTTCAGCGTCGGCGCGAGGTCGGGCGAAAGCTCCTTAAAGAACCGCTTGACCTCCCGCGTCGCGTAAAGCACGCTGATCACGTCGGAAAGCTCCTCGATTTCCAGCATCGCGTCCATTGCCGCCTTTTTCAATAGGTTGCGGATGTCGCGAATCGCTCCGAGAGGCGGCGACGAGACGGAAAGCACATCCCGCGCCTCCGCCGTTTCATCCAAGCGCTCCTCGACCTCGTCGAAATCCGACGACGGCAAAAGCGCGCCCGCCGCCTCCTTGCCGAGGAACGAACCCGCCTCCGCCGCCAGCATCGCGAGGATTTTCTCATATTCAAGTGTCCGTAAAGTTTC
>JAGAZS010000012.1 GCA_017939945.1 Schwartzia sp. (in: firmicutes) | reverse complement strand
GGGTCAACGGCCGGAGCCGCAGGAGCCGCAGCCGCAGGAGCCGCCGCTGCCGGAGCCGCCTTCGGCGCCTCCGCCGGCTTTTCCTTCGGCTTTGTCGGATCAATCATGTGAATGAACTTGATCATGAACGAAAGACCGATCAGCACGGCGAAAACGATCGTCATGTTGATGCACATGATAATCAGCGGATTCGTAGTTGCCGGTTGATGCATTTGATAATCACCTCAAAATTCCTTTTGTAGAAGAACGGCTCTCGCCGCCTCCCCAAAAACACCCCTGAGATTCTTCCTCAAACCTTCTGTGCCGACGCCCCACCTCTCCTTCAAAGTTCCGCACAGGCCCGGCCTTCGCGCCTTCCTTGCGGAAAAACACCAAGGCCACCGGGAAGCTGCTCGTATTGGCACTTACGGCGAAGCGCAAAACACATGGCGCTTGCCCTGCGCCCCGCACCAAGACCCAAACGCATACGCGCCCGTTGCCTTCTTTATGCGTGCCGCATTTCCCGGTCGGCAGTCCCCCCGCCGGGCGCGCGCCTCACAGGACGACGCTTCCCGAAAGGAAAATGCTGCCAGCCTTCCTTCAATATCGGTACGGGATGTCTTGAACAGACTTCCCCCCGTACTAGCGAAAAGCATACCCCATAAGGGTTTCTCCTGTCAAACCACGCCCGATTTCTGCTTTGGAAAATGAAAATTTAATGAAAGCCAATAAATATAAGCGGTTCGGCAATTTATCCAAAAATGGATTTTTTATCGGGATATTATTATGCATGCATGAATCCGATTATAAAACATATATTAATTCAAATTGTATTCCATGCCAAATAGGATTATGATTTTATTTCATTTCAGGATAATCATCGTGCTCGAAATTGTCATTCCCGCAATCTGTTGACTTTCTGTTCATATTGCAGTTAATGACAAAATTTTTTAAGGTAAGAATGTAAGAAATTCTTATTTTCCTACTCTAGAATTTTTAGTTCATATCAAAAAACGCGCCGCTCACATTTTCACGAGCGACGCGCTTTTATACGTTTTGTTTTTATCCAAGTTCTGCGCGGACGGTGTCGGCAATACGCTGGCAGATTTCTTCCAGTTGTCCCTGCTCCGGCCCTTCCGCCATGACGCGGATCAACGGCTCGGTGCCGGACGGGCGGACGAGGATGCGCCCGTTGTCGCCGAGAAGCTTTTCCTCGGCTTCGATGGCCGCGCAGATTGCCGCATTTTCCTCCCAGTCGTCTTTCGTTTTCACTTCCACATTGACGAGCAGCTGCGGATAGCTTTTCATCATCGCCGTCAGTTTCGACGCGGGACCGCCGCTTTTCTTCAGGACGCCCATCACCTGAAGCGCAGTGATCAGCCCGTCGCCCGTCGTCGCCAGATTGCCGAAAATGATATGGCCGGACTGCTCGCCGCCCAGCGTGTAGCCGTGAGCACGCATTTCCTCCAAAACATAGCGGTCGCCGACCTTCGTAATCTCGGCACGGCACCCCGCCGCTTTGACGGCTTTATGGAATCCGATATTCGCCATGACCGTCGTGACGATGGTATTGTTCGGCAACTCTCCCTTATCTTTCAGTGCATGGCCGCAAAGCACGAGCATGCGGTCGCCGTCGATGATATTTCCCTTTTCATCCACGCAAAGGCAGCGGTCTGCGTCGCCGTCGTGGGCGACGCCGATGTCCGCCCCCTGTTCTTTGACGGTGCGGATCAAAGACTCCAGATGCGTCGAGCCGCAGTTGTCGTTGATGTTCACGCCGTCCGGCGCATCGTGGATCACGGTAAGCTCCGCACCGAGGGTCCGCAGAATTGTCGGCATAGCCTCATAGGCCGCGCCGTTCGCGCAGTCGAGGACGATCTTCATGCCGTCGAGACGCACGTCCGTCGTGGACAGCACATAGTCGATGTATTCCTTGAGAAGTTCTTTCTTATAATTAAGGGAGCCGACGAGAGAACCGGACGGGCGATAAAAGTCATCGTCTTCCGCAATACGGTGCACGACCTTTTCGATCTCGTCCTCGACCTCGTCGGGCAGCTTGTAGCCGTCGCCGCCGAAAAACTTGATGCCGTTGTCGCCGAAAGGATTATGCGAAGCGGACACGACGATGCCCGCCGCCATCTTATGTTTTTTCGCAAGGTACGCGATAGCAGGCGTCGGTATCACGCCCGCGATGACCGCATGGCCGCCCGCCGAGCAGACGCCCGCCGCCAGCGCGGAAATGAACATCGGCCCGGAAATCCGCGTGTCGCGTCCGATCAGGATTTGAGGCTTCTCCGTGCCCCTGTTGCCGAAATAAAGCGCAGCCGCACGTCCCAGATAATACGCAAGCTCCGGAGTCAGCTCCAGATTCGCCTCGCCGCGCACGCCGTCTGTCCCAAACAATCTCGCCATGATTGATGTTCCTCCTGCCGATTCGATTCATTTGATAAATACTTCTCTATATTCTATCGTTTTTCCCCAAAAAAGCAAGAGCCGCTTTCAATCCGTCCACCGCCGCGCTCATGATGCCGCCCGCGTAGCCCGCGCCCTCGCCGACGGGATAAAGTCCCGGCGTCGAGACGGATACGAAGCTGTCGCGATCCCGCAGTATCCGACAGGGCGCCGACGAGCGCATCTCGACGCCGGTCATCGGCACGTCCGGCGCGGCGAATCCCGCAATTTTCACGCCGAAAGCAGGCAAAGCGTCTCGAAGCGTCCGCGTGACAAAGGGCGGCAGGCAATCGTCGAGACGGCAAATGGTTACGCCGGGGCGATACGTCGGCGCAACGCAAAAATTGCCGCTGCCTGTCGTGCCGCGCAGAAAATCCCCGACGCTCTGCACCGGCGCACGGTAGTCGCCGCCCGCCAGTCGGAAGGCCGCCGCCTCGCAGTCCCGCTGGAACGCGACGCCGCCCAGAACCTCGCCGCCGAAATCCTCGGGGCGCACCTGCACGAGAAGCGCGGCGTTGGCGACGCCGGAATCCCGCGCATAAAGGCTCATGCCGTTCGTCGTCAGGCGCCCGTTTTCCGAAGCCGCCGCGACGACCTGCCCGCCGGGGCACATGCAAAAGGAGTAGGCGCCCCGCCCCGTCACCGCGTCCTGAAATGTCAGCGCGTAGTCCGCCGCGCCAAGGCGCGGATTTCCCGCGTCCTCGCCGTACTGCGCGCGGTCAATCCATTCCTGCGGGTGCTCGATGCGGACGCCGACGGCGAAGGCTTTCGCCTCCATTGCGACGCCCTTCTCATAGAGCATTCGATATGTATCCCGCGCCGAATGACCGATGGCAAGCAGCACCGTATCCGTCCCGATGCGCTCGCCGCCCGAAAGACGGACGGCCCGCACGCCGCCCGCGTCGAGTTCCAGTTCCTCCATGCGCGCACCGAAACGGATTTCCCCGCCGCGCCGGATCACTTCCTCCCGGATTGCCTTCACGACGCCACGCAAACGGTCGGTGCCGATATGTGGCTTCGCCAAATACTTGATTTCCTCCGGCGCACCCGCCTGAATGAACGCCTCGATGACGTCCCTTTGCAGCGGATCGCCGCCCCGCGCCGTCAGCTTCCCGTCGGAAAACGTCCCCGCGCCGCCCTCGCCGAACTGCACGTTCGTGTCCTCGTCCAGAGCGCCGCCCGACCAGAACCGTTCAATCGCCGCATGGCGCGCATCCACGTCCTGCCCGCGCTCGACGACAACCGGCGCACAGCCCGCCGTCGCCAATGCCAGCGACGCGAACATCCCGGCAGGACCGAAACCGACGACGACGGGACGCGCCCCCGATGCGGCGGACTTTTGCTCCGCGAGGCGCGTGAAAACGGACGGCTCCGCCTTTGGCGCGGCGGCGACTTTCTTGTCGCGACGAAAATTCGCGAGGATTTTCCGCTCGCTTTCCTCCGTCTCCACATCCAGCACATAGGAAAAACAGACAGGCGCGCCGTGCCGCCGACGCCCGTCCACCGCCCGCCGCACGATCTCCGTACGCCGCACGGATTCCCGACGAAGCGCGAGACGTTCCGCCGCAAGTTCCTCCAAAGGACGCCCGTCCCCGATCGGCACATGGAGCTCCGAAATCCGAATCATACTTCCTCCTTGACGCAAAAAACCGACGCGGAGCGCGTTGGATAGTATCCTCCCCGCGCCCCCGTCGGAATTCCGTTTATTGCTTTTTAATCACGAGACGCACGGTCACCGTCTTGTTCGTGACCGTCGTGCCCTCCGGCAGCACCAACGATACCGTCTGAACTGCCGAATCCGTCAATCCGGCCACCTGGATCGGTTCCGTCGCCACGGACGTCAGCGAATCCAGCGCAGAGCTTGCTCCCGCGAGCTCGATGCGCGCCGGCTCCACGCGGATATCCGCCAGCGTATAGCCAGCTGCCACAAAACCTTCGATTGTCGGCTTCACTTCGACCACCTTGCGAGAGAGACTCCGTGCGAAGCTCACATGCGCCG
>JAGAZS010000011.1 GCA_017939945.1 Schwartzia sp. (in: firmicutes) | reverse complement strand
TCAACCATACGAGGTGAAAACGGAAATGAAAGCGATTTATTTGGACTGTTTTGCGGGAGTCAGCGGCAATACGCTGCTCGGTGCTTTTTTGCAGGCGGGTTTGCCGGAGGATTATTTGACGGGGGAACTCAAAAAAGTGCTGCCGCCGGGGGAATTTTCTATAGAGGCCACGGACGTCTCAAAAAACGGGATTCGCGCAAAGTATGTGCGGGTGCTGGTCGAAGGGGAGCCGGCGGAATTCCACGCCGAAGTGCCTGCGAGCCACGCGCATGAGCATAAACACGAGCATGACCACGACCACGATCACGAACATTCCCATGAACACGGTCATGAGCATCAGCATGAGCATGGTCATCATGGCGAGCATCATCACGTGCACCGCACCATGGCGACGATACGGGAAATGATTGAGGCCTCGACGCTGGGCGAGAACGTGAAGAAAAACAGCCTCGCGATTTTCGAGGCGTTGGCGAAAGCGGAGGGCAAGGTCCACGGCGTTGCGCCCGACGAGGTGCATTTCCATGAGGTCGGCGCGACGGACTCGATTGCCGATATCGTCGGCACGGCAATCGCTCTCGATTATTTCGGCGTGGAAAAGGTTTTCGTCTCGCGGGTCAATACCGGCAGCGGACTCGTCGAGTGCGCCCACGGCACGATGATGGTGCCTGCGCCGGCGACGGCGGAGCTTTTGGCGGGATTTCCGTTCTACCACGCGGCGGACGAAAAGGAAATGACGACGCCGACGGGCGCGGCGGTCATCCGCGCGCTGGCGACGTTCGCGGAGAACCTGCCGGGGGATTTCCAGCCGGAGCAGATCGCTTACGGTGCGGGTACATGGGAGCTTTCCATCCCGAATGTGCTGCGGATGTATATCGGCGATTATCAGGGGCGCGAAGCGCAGCGGCTATATATATTGGAAACAAATATCGACGATATGAACCCGCAGGATTACGGCTATGTTTACGAGCGGCTGTTGGAGGCGGGGGCGTTGGACGTCTGGACGACGCCGATCTTCATGAAGAAAAACCGTCCGGCGGCGACGCTCTCGGTGCTGGTCGGAGAAGCGGAAAAGGAGCCCTGCGCGGATATCGTGTTCAGCGAGACAACGAGCATCGGCCTTCGCGTCGTGCCGGTGGGCGAAAGGATCGAGGCGGCGCGGCGGACGGCGACGGTGGAGACGGAATACGGCGAGGTGTCCTGCAAGATCAGCGCGTACAAGGGCCATATCGTTTCCGTATCGGCTGAGTATGAGGATTGCCGGCGCCTGGCAAAGGAAAAGGATGTGCCGCTGAAAAAGGTGCGGGCGGACGCGATCGCGGAGCTGCGCCGCAGGCTGGGGGAGTGAGGTTATGGACAGGGCAATCGAAGTCCCGCTTCGGCGCGCTGCGCGCTCATGGAAAAAAATCATAGGCAAATATTTGATGCTCTTCCTTGGCGCGTTCATCGCTTCCATCGGGCTGGAAATATTCCTCGTCCCGAACAAGATCATCGACGGCGGGGTCGTCGGCCTTTCCATCATGGCGGGCGCAATCACGAAGCAGGAGTACGGCATTTTTCTCGTCCTGTTCAATCTGCCCTTCCTTTATCTCGGTTACAAGCAAATCGGCAAGGATTTTGCCTTGGCGACGTCCGTTGCCATCGTTTTTTTGTCAGTTTGGACGGCCTATTTTAAGCCAATTCCGCAGCTTACCGACGACCTTTTTTTGGCGGCGATTTTCGGCGGTATCATTGACGGCATCGGCGTCGGCATGATCATGCGCGCG
>JAGAZS010000110.1 GCA_017939945.1 Schwartzia sp. (in: firmicutes) | reverse complement strand
GATTTGCTGTGCGCTGGCGGGGCTTTCCCTGCTTGGCTCTGCAGTCGTCACGTCGGCCAAACCCAAGGAAACCGTCTCATGGGACGCCCCGCCCAAACTGGAAGTGGTGGCGAAATCCTCTTACCAATGGACAGGCGTTACCGTTTCGCCTTCGGGGCGCATCTTTGTCTGCTTCCCGTCCTGGGGCAATCACCCCGACTACCACATCGGCGAAGTCCTGAATGGCGAAGTCTATCCGCTCCGCGAGCTTGATGAACACGCATCCTTCGTCTGCGTACAAAGCGTCGTCGCGGACGCGACGAATGACGCCCTTTGGGTACTCGACGCCGGAAAACGCTCGAAACAGGACCAGGCTACTTCGGAGCCGAAGCTCTTCATGGTCGGCTTGTCGAACAATGAAATCCTTCGAATCTACAATTTGCCCTCCGGCATCGCACTGCCTGACAGCATGATGGCCGACTTTCGCGTAGATAATGCCCGCGGCGTTGCCTACATCACCGACTCCGGCCACGGCGGCATCATCGTCCTCGACCTCAATACGGGGGACGCGTGGCGGGCGCTGACGGACATCCCCGAGGTACGTGCCCGGCTTCAGGCTATTTATTTCCCGACAGGACTTTTCAGCGAACTCGGCGATTGCAACGGACTGGAGCTTTCCAAAGACAAAAAACTGCTTTATTTCTCCGCGCTCGGCGGCGACATTCTCTACTCCGTCCCCACTGCCACGCTACTTGACCAATCCCTCTCCGTCGCCCAGCGGCAAAAACAGATCCAAGCCATCAATGTGCAAAACGTTCCGACCGACGGCATGGTATTCCTGGATGACGCACTTTATATGGGCGCGCTTTCCAGTGAAGGAATCTGGGAATTCTTCCTCGACGAACCAAACATCACCGAAGCCGGCGCCATCCTGAATCTCGGCGTTGATATCCGTTGGGCAGACAGCTTCGCCCGCGCCGCCGACAACAGCCTCTACTTCACCACTTCCGCCTTCAATTACCCCGTAGACCAGCAAGCGCCTTACGAACTTTACCATATGGTTTGGCCGAAAAACCCGAACCAGCAACGCCTGAATTAGTTATCGATAGTATTTCGTCAATCTTCCAGGCCAATTCCCACAAGGATTTTCTACAGGCAATAAGGACTCCGTCCCTTCAGACTCGACTCAAATAGTGGCCAAATCCAACTTCCGGAATGAAGGCTCCGGAAGAAAAATCGCAAAAATATCTATTTTTCGCGGAATTAAAAGCAGAAAAACTATTTACACAACGCCAATCCGTGGTATAATACCCTTGAGGCGTAATATACGCGTTCTAATCAATAGAAAGAGGGGATACTTTTGAAGAAAGCAGAGTTCATCAAGGCAGTCGCCGAAAAAGCCGGCACGACCCAGAAGGCCGCTGACGCTGTTGTTACGGCAGCGCTCGGGGCAATCCGTGACGCACTGAAGAAAGGGGATTCCGTAGCGTTCCTCCAGTTCGGTACGTTCAAGATTTCGCAGCGCGCCGCTCGCAAGGGCCGCAACCCGCAGACAGGCAAGGAAATCCAGATTCCCGCCGCGAAGCTTCCGGTCTTCAAGGCCAGCGCAGCGTTCAAGGAACTCGTCAACGGAAAGAAAGCAAAGAAAAAGAAATAAGCATAAAGCGCCCGCCAAACGGCGGGCGCTTTTATTACGTTTTGCAGCCCTATGACTTTATCCGTTTCTTTCCCGGTCGCGGATGATAAAACTGCCAATGGTATCGCAAGGCAAGGATTCGCAAAACAACAACCGTCAAGAAACCGAGCCATGAAGCTATTTGCATATCGCCGTAATACTTCGCCGCCACGCAGACGATGAACGCTCCTACAACGGCGGCTACCGCATAGACGTCCGCATGAAGCACCGTCGGCATCCGCTGCGCCAACAGATCGCGCAAGACACCGCCGCCCACCGCCGTCAAAAGCCCCAGCAGAATCGGCAGCGTGAAATGCGCGTCCTTCTGCGCCAGTCCCGTAATGACGCCCGTAACCGTGAACGCTGCAAGACCCAGCGTGTCGGACAAATGATACACATACAGGAATCGGCGCTTTTGCTCCGGCGAAATTCGAAAGGTACCATAGACGGCGGAAACGATAATCGCTGTCGCGACGGCCAAAAGAAGATTCGCCGTATTCGTCAGCGCCGACGGGGGAACGATCCCCACAAGAACGTCGCGGATAATCCCCCCGCCTACCGCCGTCAAGACCGCGAGGACGACGATGCCGAAAGCGTCCATTTTTCTCGACAGTCCGACCAATGCGCAGGAAAGCGCAAAGGCGACCGTACCGATAATATCGAATACCACCCATGTCAAATCCAGCGTCATGAAATCCCCCCGCCAATACTACTTTTAAACAAATGCTATTTTATAGTTTTCTTCCACGAAACGCAAACCCTCTGAAAAGAACCGCGCCGGAACAGATAATTGCCGGCTCCCGAAAAACACGATAACAACGAAGGCGAAATCACATGAAGCAAT
>JAGAZS010000109.1 GCA_017939945.1 Schwartzia sp. (in: firmicutes) | reverse complement strand
GCCTCTTTCAGATAAGTCCGTGGCGTTGATCGTAAAAAAATATGCAAGAATGGCGGGGTTCGATGAAAGCCAATTTGCCGGCCACAGCTTGAGAAGGGGGTTCGCGACCAGCGCCGCCCAGCATGACATCGGAGTTCTCGACATCATGCGCCAGACGAGGCACAAGTCGGAAAAAATGGTCCACCGCTATATCGAGCAAGGGACATTATTCAAGGATAACCCGTTGGAAAAGATGTATAAAGATTAATAACAAAGAGCCTGTTCATCGCAGGCTCTTTAATTAACTGTTTTTTTCTTGTGCAGATTGTACAATAGTGTTATGGCACTGGAACGTCTTGGATTTTGTTTTCGATATTTTTTATTCCAGTTTTCTTGGTTCAGTTTTTCGACTTTTGGAAAACCCCTGAAGGGATATCCTTATTCTTTTGCTTTGCCAATAAGTTCTGCCAGCGTGCGGAATATTTGCTCCGGCTCCACGGGTTTTTCCAGATGCGCGTTCATGCCTGCTTCAAGAGAGAGTTGCACGTCTTCGTCGAAATAGTTGGTCGTCATCGCGATGATGGGAACGGTTTTTGCGTCGGGATGCTCCGAGGCACGAATCGCCATGGTGGCGGCCAGGCCGTTCATAATGGGCATGCGCACGTCCATCAAGATCGCGTCGTAGTGCCCCTTGGGGCTGTTCAGGAAAAGATTGATAGCCTCCAACCCGTTTTTCGCGTGGTCGACCTCCATGAAATTCATGGACAAAAGCTGCTTGACGATTTCGGCGTTCACGGTCATATCCTCGGCGATGAGAATGCGCCGCCCGTCCAGTTCCAGCAGGGCGGGATCGGAAACCAGCCCCGCTTTTTTGTGGTCGGCAATCTGGCGGCATTTTTCCAAAACCGTTTTCACGGAGAGCGGTTTTTTCATGAAGGCGTCCGCCCCCACGCGATCCGCGTCGGCCGCGCCGCCTGCTGCGTCGTCGTCGGTGAGGATGATGACGGTTGTGATGTTTTCGCCCAAAAGTGCGCGGATGTCTTTGACCACTTCCGGGCCTTGCTTAGTCGGCAGGGAACGATCCACGAGAATCAAATCGTATTCTTGCCGCCGCGCATGATGCAGGCGCACCATTTCCAACGCCTGTTCCTCGTTTCCGTAGCAGTCTGTTCCGATGCCCATTTTTGCGAAAGCGGCTTGCGTGTTGTCCGGGGATTCTGTGTCAGCGTCGACAATCAGCACGGAGATGGTCTGCGAAAATACATCGTCGTTGTTTGTGGTCATGAGGAATTCCCTCCGTTCGTTTTGCGTGTTTGCTTGCTCTTCTATCTTAATGCGACAGTTGGCATATTGTCAAGGAATGATGAGCTTTCGGCAGAGAGAATTTTATTTCGTTTCATTTCGGCAAAATACGGGGTGAAAAAGTCGCGGAAAAATGGTATGATACAAAATGTGATATTTACGACAGGGAAAGCGTCTCTTTTGCACAGTATTTTCGGAGGTGTCAGCGTGGAGCAGGGGAATTATCGATTTGTAATCGTCACGGGGATGTCTGGCGGCGGGAAGACGCAGGCATGCCGTTATTTGGAGGATTTGGGTTTTTTCTGCGTGGACAATCTGCCGCCGGTTTTTATTCCGAAGTTCGCGGAGCTTTGTGCGCAGTCAGGCGGGCATATCGCGAAGGTCGTGCTCGTGGTCGATACACGGAGCCGCGAATTTTTCGACACATTTCTTCATGTGTTGGAGGAAATGGAGCGCGACGGCGTGCGTTATGAGATGCTTTTCATGGACGCTTCGGACGACGCGATCATTCGGCGGTACAAAGAATCGCGCCGCCGTCATCCGATGGCCCCAGGGTCTAGGCTTTTGGAAGGAATCGCGAAAGAGCGTGCGCAACTTTCCCGTATCCGGGAGAAAGCGACATATATTATCGACACGTCGGAATTAAAAAAGACGGCGCTGAAGACAAAGATCATCCGCCTTTTTGGAGCGGCTGAAGGAGAAAAGCTCAATATCAACGTGCTTTCCTTTGGCTTCAAGTTTGGCCTGCCGATGGACGCCGATCTTGTGCTGGATGTGCGTTTTTTGCCGAACCCATTTTACGAAGAGTCGCTCAAGCACAAAAGCGGTATGGTGCCGGAGGTTGGGGCATATATCGAGAAGTCACGGGTGACAAAGTCCTTCGAAAAGAAGCTCGACGATTTGCTGACGTTCCTCATACCCGAGTACATTAAAGAAGGCAAAAGCCAGCTCGTGATTGCCGTCGGCTGCACAGGAGGGATGCATCGATCGGTATTTATCGCGAAGCACATTTTCGAGCTTTTGACGAAGCTGGGGCATCAGACGACGCTTGAGCATCGGGATCTGATGAAGAACGACGTGCGGGAGCATATGCCGCAGGAGGTTTGAGTCGAAGTGCATTGGCATTTGCTGAAGTGGCTGTACCCCGGCATGAAGTTCAAGCGCTGGCTGCTGCTTTTTGCGGCAGGCGTTTTCCTTGTAAGTCTGGGGCTTGCCCTTGTTTTTAACTATAAATATTTGGACCAGATTGAGGAAGCGATTTTCCGCTTTGTTTATATGTGGCGCGGATCGTATGACTATACGGCGACGGCTCTTGTCGGAGCGGCCGTCGTGCTTATTGGGTTAGCGATCATGCTGGTGGCGATACGGTTCGTCATCCGTTCGGTTATTCTCGTTTTGCTGCCGGAAAACTCCGGTAATCTCGTGGATCTGATTTACGAGAAACGCAAGCTCGGGCGGGGGCCGTCCATTGTGGTCATCGGCGGCGGTCATGGCTTGTCGGTGCTGCTTCGCGGTATCAAGGAAGCGACGAGCAATGTGACAGCCATTGTTACGGTGGCTGATGACGGAGGCTCATCTGGGCGCCTTCGGGAAGAATTGGGCATCATTCCGCCCGGCGATCTTCGGAATTGTCTTGTGGCACTGGCGGATACCGAGCCTCTGATGGAAAAGCTGTTCCAGTATCGTTTCGGCGGCGAAAGCGCGCTGGCGGGACACAGCTTCGGAAATCTTTTCATTGCGGCGATGAATGAAGTTACCGGCGACATGGAAACGGCGCTCGTCGAGGCGTCGAAGGTTCTCGCGGTCAAAGGCCGTGTGCTGCCGTCGAGCAAAGAGCATGTAAGGTTGGACGCGGTGATGGAAGACGGAACGGTGGTCGAGGGAGAATCCCATATTCCCGAGGCGAAGAAACGTATCCGACGCGTCCGGCTTTTTCCCGAGCACGCGGAAGCGGTAGGGGCGGCGCTGGAAGCGATCCGGACGGCGGATGCGGTAATCCTGGGGCCGGGCAGTCTTTATACGAGCATTCTGCCCAACCTTCTTGTGAACGGCATGGCAGAGACGCTGCGCCGCAGCCGCGCAGTAAAAATCTATATCTGCAATGTGATGACGCAGCCGGGTGAAACTGATGGTTATACGGCCTCGATGCACGTCAAGGCGATTCTGGAGCATGCGGGAAAGGGCGTTATCGATTATGTACTGGTGCATTCCGGGGCGATTTCGGACGCCATGCGGGAAAGCTACGCGGCGAAGGGATCATACCCGGTGAGGGTGGATCGCGAAGCGTTGAACCGTCTCGGCGTCGGCTTTGTGCAGGCGGATATTATGAGCAGTTCAGACGCAGGACATCACGATCCGGCAAAACTGCGGGAATCGGTCATGAAGATGGTGTACGGGCTGACGTCGTAACTTTTCAATCATATTGGACTGGAAACGGGGGAGAACAATGCCTTCTTTTTCCGGGGACGTGAAAAATGAATTGGCGCGGCTTCCGCTCTCCAAGGCTTGTTGCGAGCGGGCGGAGTTGGCTGGGCTTCTGCGCATGGGAGCTTCATTGACGTTGGGGGCGAATCATGCACTGGGGATTTCGTTTGTGACGGAGCATGCGGCAGTGGCGCGGCGGGCGTTGGTGCTTTTGAAGCAGGCAGGCGAGGTCCGAACGGAAGTCATGGTGCGGCGTTCGCGCCGATTGAGCAAGACGAATACTTATACAATCCGCGTTTTGCCGGGGGAAACCGTTAGTGCTCTGCTTTCGGAGATGGGGCTTTTGCCCGGCGCGATTTCATCCGGTGGGAAGAACAAGCTTTTCCGCCGGAAATGCTGCCGGGTCTCGTATCTTCGCGGTGCGTTCCTTGCGGGGGGCAGTGTCAATCGCCCCGAGGCTTCCTGCCATTTGGAATATGTGACGACGAATTATCAGTTTGCGGAGCTGCTGCAGACGCTTTTGCGGCGGCTTGGATTTGCGGCGGGCGTCGTGGGACGCAAGGAAGATTATGTCGTTTATCTGAAGGAGGGCGACGCGATCCTCGATTTTCTCGCGATGACGGGAGCCGAAGAGTCGGCGACGGCTTTTGAGGCGGCGCGCAACGTCAAGGAAGTCAGGAATCAGGTCAACCGCCTTGTGAATTGCGAGACGGCGAATCTTAATAAAACGGCACAAGCGGCGGCGCGGCAAGTGGCGGCTATTCGTTCTTTCGCGGCGTCGGGTGGTCTTGCAAGGCTTTCGCCAGGACTTCGAGCGGCAGCGGAAGCGCGTCTTGCGCACCCGGAGGCGTCGCTCTCGGAGCTTGGCGCGGAGCTCGGCGTCGGCCGATCCGGCGTCAATCATCGCCTGCGGCGCTTGATGGAATTGGCCGATGAAAACGAGGCAAAACAAGTGAGCGGGTGAGCAAGTCGTCTATAACCTTTTCGCGAAGCCTGTTTTGATTTGAATGAAGGGAGGCCTTTGGGCTTTGAGCAAGATTTATGTGGCAGGATATGGGAAACCGGTAATTCATGAAAGCGGCGGAGGAGGATGTTTTTTTCGTTTGCTTCTGACTTTCCTGTTTCTTGTCGTAATGCTGGGCGGCGCACTGGTGGCAATGGTGGAATTGTATCCGCCTCAGGGCATGCTGATTTTGGAATATCACAAGATCAATGACCGCACCAAAGATGATTATACCGTGCCGCCGACAGAATTTGCGGCGCAGATGGACACACTGAAAGCGGACGGCTACACGACTATTTCCGTGCTGGATTTCCTGCGGGCCAAAAAGGGCAAGCAGGCACTTCCCGAAAAGCCGGTGGTCGTGACCTTTGACGACGGGTACAGCGATAACTATACGGAGGCGCTGTCGATTCTTGAACAGCGCGGCATGAAGGCGACGGTGTTCATGGTGACGAACGACATCGGACTGCCTGGATATCTGACTTGGGATCAGCTTCACGATATGGAAAAGCGAGGTATCGAGCTGGGCAGCCATACGGCAAACCATTTGCCGTTGACTGAAATGACGCTGGACGAGGCTCGGGACGAAGCGAAAAAATCGAAGCTGCAAATGGAATGGAAAGGGTTTAAGACGATTTTTGTCCTTTCGTATCCGAACGGGAAGTATGATAAATTCATGCCCAAGATTCTGAAGGAAGAGGAATATCTGGCGGCGGTCACAGGCGATGCTGGGCTGAATACGTTCAAGACAGATCCGTATCGGTTGCTTCGGGTAAATATTCCGCCGTCGCATTTCGGAATCAGGGAATTCCGTCTGCGGCTGTGGAAAGCGAAAGCGATGGCTTTTCTAGGGCTTTGTCAGAATGTCGGCGAGATGAAGGAATGATAGCGGCGGGAGGACGTACCGGATGAAGGGAAAGGCAATCGCGGCGGCGCTGGCGGTGTTCACGGTTTTCAGCGCGGCTCCCGTTGCGTCGGCGCGTCATCAGGCGGAGGCGTATGCCGAGCGTGTGCAGAGGGAACGGCGTGAAAGACTGAGGGAAGCTGAAAACGAAGCCGAGCTCCGCGCACAGGCGGCCGCGCGAAGGAGAGCCGCTGAGGAGCGAAGAAGTGCTGAAGAGAAGCAGCGTCAAGTCGAAACAAAAATGGGGGATGACGAAGACGCCAGCAATGAAGATGACGAGCTGATTCGTTGGGAAAAGGTAAGGGGCGAGGAACAGGCGAAAGCGGACGCTGCCGAGGAAAAAACGCGGGTGGAAGAAGAAACACAGCGCGCCACCGAGGAGTCTGCGCGGGACCCAAAAGAAGCTTTGCAGGATCAAGAGCGGCAGACGGCGGAAGCCACGGAGCGGGACAAGGAACAATCCGAGGCGGACACTGGGGAGAAGGCGGATGCCATGGCAAAATCGGTTGCGGAGGAGGCAGCAGATACGGGCGAGGGACTTCTGGCAAAATATATGAGGATTGCGCGGGAACGCCTGCAGGGGGGGGAGCCGCTGCCGACGCAGGCGGTGGCGCAGACGGCGCCGGGGTCGCATATTGCGGAGCCGCAGCCGATGAAGCGGCTGGCGGTGGAAACTACAGACGCGGAAGGAACGCTGCTCTTTTCGGACAGTCCGGAGTATGTCAAAGAACCGGGCATCCTTTATTCCGACATCGTTAAGGACGACGCGCGCATATTTTATTATCATTTGAACGATACAAAAAAGCCGTACAAGGTTGCCGTTGTCTTGGAGGGCGAAAGCGAGCGAAGTGCCGTTGTGAGCCTCACGCGCCGTGCGATTGCCGAACCGAACACGGATTACTGCAAAGTCGGTAAATCGTTACAGCAGGCATATTTTGCCGATGCAGGCGGGGCGGAAAAAATTGTCGTCGCACCGCATGAACGGCGACTATTACTGGAAGCGGCGGACAAAATCAAGCTCATGCCGGGAGAGCTCGTTTCGGGCATGGCGGATTTTTCCGCTGATGCGCCCGTGCGTGTAAGCGTCCTCTTTTACCCGCCGGACAAGAATCCGCTCCAATATATTTCCGAGGTGGAGCAGTTGCCTGCCGACGAGCATCATCTGCGCGGAACATTCATAGGCATGAACCGCATATTGCGTTTGAAGTCCCCTTATCATCCTAAGAAGGATGGCATCGGCTGCGTTGTGCTTGCGGACGGTGAGATTGATCCCTATCGTGAGGGCGTGGATGCGACGGACGGCAGTATCGTTACGAATGTCGGGAATTACGGTGTGGTCTATCGTTTGGAAATGCCTGTAAAGGGCAAGACTCGCTTTATGATGAGTCCGATGGGGGGCGGTTATGCGGGTGTTGTTCGTGCCGAGTTGGGCAAGGAAGGCGCGCGGTTGATTTCCGTGCCGGATGGGATGCTCATGTTCGGTGAAGCCAGCTATCATCCGCCATTCAACAGGGATGATACGACGACACTGTTGCCGTCGGCTGAGCTTGCCGATTTCGGTATTTACAAGAAAAAGCCGTCGCCATTTTTCGAGTTTTCACCGCCGGGCGCTTCGAATCTTCCGATTCTGCTGATTCTTGCACCGGAAAAGACAATGCTGGCGGGCGAAGGGGAAAAGAAGTCTTCGTGACACGCTTGCATACGGGTGGAAAAAAGGGTAAAATAATTATATATCGAAACAGAGGAGGAGATACGATGAAGCATATCAAGACGGTCAACAAGCCGACGCTCCAGAGCACCATCAAGAAAGGCGGCTGCGGTGAGTGCCAGGCGTCCTGCCAGTCTGCCTGCAAGACGAGCTGCACGGTGGGCAACCAAACCTGCGAGAAGTAAAGCTGAAACAGAGGTGAGAAACGGGGATGCCCGAACGGCATCCTCTTTTCTTTATATATTATCTTTTGGGAGAGAAATTTTTTATATGAAAGAAAGAATCCATAAATTCGAGCAGGGCGGAGACTATATCCTGTTGGACGTCAACAGCGCCGCGGTGCATTTGATCGACAAAATGACCTATGATTTATTGGATGTATTCGACGGGACGAACGATGAAGAAGCGGTGCGCGCGTTTTCGGGAACATACCCGGAAACGGATATCCGCGAAGTCCTCTCTGAATTGCATGAGCTGATTGATTCGCATCAGCTTTTCGCGCCGGATATCGACGTGCCGCCGACCTTCGCAGAGGAGGGCATCGTGAAGTCAATGTGCCTGATGGTCGCCCACGACTGCAACCTGCGTTGTGGATACTGCTTCGCCGGAACGGGCGAGTATGGTGGAAAACGCGAACTGATGAGCAACGAGGTCGGCGAGGCGGCGGTGGAGTATATCATCGCGCACAGCAAAGGGCGGAAGCACTGCGAGATCGACTTTTTCGGCGGTGAGCCTTTAGTAAACTTGCCTGTGGTCAAGCATGTGACAGAATATGTGCGCCGACGCGAAAAGGAAACAGGAAAAATCTTCAAGCTGACGTTGACAACGAACGGCTTGTTGTTGGGAGAGGACGTGCGGAACTGGCTGAACGAAAACCGTGTGAGCCTCGTGCTGTCCCTCGACGGGCGCAAGGAAGTCCATGACCGCATGCGTCCGGACGCAGGGGGCAATGGCACCTATGATCGGGTGCTGGAAAATTTCCGTGCGATGGTGGATTCACGCGACGGCAAGGACTATTATTTGCGCGGCACATACACAAAGTATAATCTCGATTTCACGGAGGACGTGCTTTCCATGGCAGACAAAGGATTCGACGTGTTATCGGTGGAGCCGGTGGTGGCAAAGGACGCGCCCTACGCAATCGAGGAAGCAGATTTGCCGCGCGTCTTTGAGGAGTATGACCGGCTCACAGAGGCATATCTCGAACGTCACCGCGAGGGCAACGGATTTTTCTTTTTTCATTTCAATATGGATTTGTCAGGCGGTCCCTGCGTCGCGAAGCGGCTCTCCGGCTGCGGCGCAGGGCACGAATATTACGCGGTGGCGGCGAACGGTGACCTTTATCCGTGCCATCAGTTCGTCGGGCGTGCGGGCTATCGTTTTGGTTCGGTATTCGATGGGGTGACGAACAAGGAGTTGCCAAAGTATTTCCGGGAGAGCCATGTGCTGAATAAACCGAAATGCAAAGAGTGCTGGGCAAGATTCTTTTGCAGCGGCGGCTGTCACGCGAACGCTGAACTTTTCCACGGCAACATCCGCAAGCCTTACGAGGTCGGCTGCGCAATCCAGAAGAAAAGATTGGAGTGTGCGATCAGGGTGCAGGCGGAATTAGCTTTAGAAAAAATGAGGGAAAAAGCGGACATTTGACCGCATTGTTTTCCGTTGCTTTCCCGTTTCGTTTGCGGTATAATAAAAAGCGGGATTTTTCGGACAAATGCAAATTTCCCTATGGGAAACAAAAATTATTATTAGGAGGCTGTGTCTTATGGCAGTAAAAGTAGCAATCAACGGGTTTGGACGTATCGGTCGTCTGGCGTTTCGTCAGATGTTCGCCGCGGAGGGGTATGAGATTGTCGCGATCAACGACCTCACGAGCCCGAAAATGCTCGCGCATCTTTTGAAGTACGACTCCACACAGGGCCGCTATAACCATGATGTGAAGGCTGAGGAAGACGGCATTACAGTGGACGGCAAGACGATTAAGATTTTCAAGGAAGCGGACGCTGCGAATCTGCCTTGGGGCGACCTGAAGGTGGACGTGGTGCTGGAGTGCACGGGCTTCTATACTTCCAAGGAAAAAGCTTCCGCACATATTAAGGCGGGCGCTAAGAAAGTTGTCATTTCCGCTCCGGCGGGCAACGATCTGCCGACGATTGTTTACAACGTCAACCATGAGTCATTGAAGCCGGACGATGATGTGATTTCAGCGGCGTCCTGCACTACGAACTGTCTCGCGCCGATGACGGCGGCTCTCCATCGCCTCGCTCCGATCCAGAGCGGCATCATGCAGACGATTCACGCCTATACCGGCGACCAGATGACGCTGGACGGTCCGCAGCGCAAGGGGGATCTTCGTCGTTCCCGCGCTGCTGCCATCAATATCGTGCCAAACTCCACGGGCGCGGCGAAGGCCATCGGTCTCGTCATCCCCGAGCTCAAGGGTAAGCTGATCGGCGCGGCGCAGCGCGTCCCGACGCCGACGGGTTCCACGACGATTCTGATTGCCGTTGTCAAGGGCAAGGTCACGGTGGACGAGGTCAACGCGGCCATGAAAGCTGCTTCGAATGAATCCTTCGGCTACAATACGGACGAGATCGTGTCCAGCGACATCGTCGGCATGACTTACGGCTCGCTGTTTGACGCGACGCAGACGATGGTCAATCCGATCAACGACGAGCTGACGCAGGTGCAGGTCGTTTCTTGGTACGACAACGAGAACAGCTACACGAGCCAGATGGTCCGCACGATCAAG
>JAGAZS010000010.1 GCA_017939945.1 Schwartzia sp. (in: firmicutes) | reverse complement strand
TAAACAACGCCCAGCGATTCTTTGCGATGTGGTTCGACCACTCCATGCTGCCGAAGGATCAACGGGAACAACCGTGGATCATCGCGTATCCGAAAAGGTAAGGAATCCAATTCTCATCAGGGATAACGGGCGCCTTGCGGAAGCACCGAATATGTTTCTCCGCAAAATAGTCCAGCGGACTGTTTAACGGAGGGATTTGTTCGGTGCTTCCTCAATGGCCGGAGCCATACATTGTTTGACAGGGATTGATTATGGAAGCTGATTATAACGATATAAAATACAAAAGAACGGGATTTGTCCTGAACAAGAAATACATGCACTTCATGATTCCCGCGATGCTGTCCGCTGTGGGGATTTCACTGAGCGAATTTGCGGACAGCATGATTGTTTCTCATTTGCTCAGTTCGGACGCTTTCGCCATCATCAATCTCGGAACGCCGGTCGTTTTTGCGGTCTCATTGATTTACACCGTCTCGGGACTTGGCGGCTCGCTTTTGTTTGCGGAATGTTTGGGAAGGAAGGACAAGAAAAAAGCCGATCAATATTTTACGGCGTCGACCGTCCTGTCGTTGATTTTGGGGATACTGCTGTTTGCGTTGCTGACGGTTTTTCATTCCGCCCTTGGGGGGCTTTTCGGCTGCCCGGAAGAATTGATGACGCAATTTGACGCATATACACGTGTGCTGCGTTTTTTTGTCCCCGTGGGTGTCCTTCTGATGCACGTCACCTATTTCCTTCCCATCGTTGGAAAGCCGTTCCTCTCCATGGGACTTGTCGTCTCGGCCAATGTATTGAACCTGATCCTGGACGTCGTCCTTATTCGGGATTTCGGTATGGGCTGTGAAGGCGCGGCGCTGGCTACGCTTGTTTCCTATATTATTGTCTTTATCGTCATGCTCTTCATCCGGCGTTTCGGCAAAATATCTTTAACGCTATGCGAGCTTCAGAAAACGCAACAGAGCGTGAAGGAGATCGTGACAAAAGGGTTGCCTTCCGGGAGCGTGCAGGCGGGCTACCTGGCAACGACGATTTTCTGCAATTATTTCATGAATCAGGCATTCGGTCTGAACGGCGTTGTGGTCATGTCCCTGTTTGCCCAGCTGGATTCCGTTATTTCCATTGCGCTGACGGGGATCGTTGACAATAACGCCTCCTTTGCCGCTATGCTGAAGGGAGAAGGGGACTATTACGGGATTCGCAGTTTGAGCAAGCGCGTCACCGTGATGATCGTACTGGTTTGTTCTGTTTTGTCCATAGTGTTTTCCGCGTTTTCTCACGGCGTCGCCGCCGTATTCAACATTCACGATCCGGCTGTGCTGGAATTGATTGACCAACTGATGCCTGTATACGTCCTGTATTATCCTCTCCGCGGTGTTCTTCTGGTGCTCAGGGACATTTACAACACCTTGGACAGAAGCATGTATGCCACAGTGCTCGGCGTATTGGATAAAGTGGTTTCCATTCCGGTCGTGGGAGGCGCACTGTATCTTTGATTCGGCGGGTACGGATTGATTACCGCGTTTCCAGTCAGCATGATGCTGATCCTTGTTCTTATCGCCGTGGTCAATCGCCGGATTGTAAAAACGTCAAACGGAAGATATTCGCCCGTGCTGCTTTTGGATGAGACGTACCCGCTGAAGGCTCTTTGCAGTTATTCCGTGAAATCTTTGGAAAACGTGGCGGAAGTCGGGCTGCGGGTAAGCCGGAATCTTGCCGGCGCTTCTTTGGATCCACGAATCGCCGATAGGATATGTCTTGCTGCCGAGGAGATAGGCGTGTACATCGTTGAACGATGCGGAACCGATACCGCCGTTGATTTTCTTGTCAGTACCAACGGGAGAGACTTTACCCTTACCTGCAGAAGCTCGGGGGAACCCTTTTGTCCCATCAACAGCGGCGACAGCAATCTGTCGCCGAATGAATTGTTTTTGGTCCGATTGTTCAAGGTCAAATATGAGTACATTTTCGGCTTGAATTCCGTAAGCCTCACGATAGGAGCGCCAACCCCATGAAAAACAAGATTGTGGTCGCCGAGCCGATGTCCACCGCTTTCAACTTTCTTGAAGACATCAGGCAAAAAGGTTACGAGCCGGTCATACTCGAAGCGTATATCCCCGAAGGATATGCCAGAAGGCTGATGGACGAGGAGCGAAAAACCAAGTATGCAAGGATAGGATACCCAATTACGCGCATAAAAGAAAATCCCGATTACGCGGCAACCTTGCGGGAAGTGCGCGGCCTTGACCCCCTGCTTGTGCTGGTGGGCGGCGAGGAAGGCGTCATCGTAGGCACCCGCCTTGCGGACGATTTGGGATTGACCGGAAATCCTTTTTCGAATATCCCAAAGATGACCCGGAAAAGCGTCATGCACCGAACCCTGAAAGAAGCCGGGCTGAGATATATCCGCGGGCAAGAAGTGTCCTCATGGGAAGACTGCCTTTTGTTCCTTGCAAAAACAGGCATGGAAGACGTTGTCCTGAAGCATGATCACGGCGTTGCCTCTGTCGGCGTTCATCTGGTTCACGGCAAAGAGGAATTATTGGCCGCGTTCCGGCAGGAGAAGACGGCCGAGAATATGTTCGGCGAGGCTGAAAACCGACTGCTCTTGCAGGAGCGTATTTTCGGCGAAGAGTATGTCGTGAATACGGTCAGCCGGAACGGCGTACCGGCGCTGACGTCTGTGTTCCGGTATCATAAAAAGCAAACCCCTTCGGGGTATGTCATATACAGGGGCTTGGAAGCGGTCATGGAGCTCGGCCGGAAAGAGGCGCTGCTTGTTGAATACGCGTTTCGGGCGGTTCAGGCCCTCGGGATCACGGACGGCCCCGTACACGGCGAGTATATTGTCGATGAGGAAGGCCCCCTTCTCAATGAATCCAACTGCCGCGTGATGGGCGGCAGCGCTCCGTCCGGATTTCTTGATAAAGTGTTTGGATATCATGAAACCGACGTAGTGCTGGATTGTATGCTCGACTGCGATTTTCACAGGGAATTTCTGCAACAACCGTATAGCCCTTTGAGAAAAGGATACGTAAAGGATTTTTATTCCGACAGGGATAAAACCATTTCTTCATCGGGCATTATCCCCATCCTTCGCAATATGGACAGCTTTTACTCCGGATGGGTGGAGAGCGCAGAGAAAACAGACCATATCCGCGAGACCATCGATCTTGAAACAGAGACAGGCTGTGTATACCTTGTTCACGACGATCCGGAAACGACAAAAAGAGAGTTTGAGCTGCTTATGCTCATAGAGGAAAAATATCCGGACTTATTGTATTCGAACACATCCCTTTTTATTCCGCCCGAAGACAGTGCGGAGCTTACGCCGGAAATCATGGATATCCTGAAACGTGATACAGAGGCGTTGATTTCCGATATTATTTCCTTCTATAAAAATGGTTCCAAAGGAAATCCGATCGTTCCCGAAACGCTGCTGAACGCAAATCCGTATAACCGTGAGATTATGGATGTACTGAAAAAGATAAGCGGAGTTGGCTCCAAAGCCTTTTTGTGAATGCAGGTGCAGGTGCGGCAATCCGGAGAGAACTGCCGCTTTTTATTGTCATGACTTGCAGCCTCGTGATATGATACATAACGATGAAATTTTGAAAGCGTTCTTTTTGGACGTATAGCAATGGCCTGAAAAGGCGAGATATATCGTATGAAAACTAGAAGCAAAAAAAAGAATAAGGGAAAAACGATTTTCCTGTGCTGTATTGGTACGTTCTTGCTGGTCGTCTATGGGGCTGCGCCCTTGCTTTTTCCTAAGGCCGTGCAGCCGCTGGAAACGATCGGCTTGCTTGCGGCGGCGTTTGTGCTATGGCTGCGAAGCATGCGTTGGGGCGTTCTGCGGAGACCATGGCTCCTTTTTTCCGCTGCCGCATCGGTCGGCGCGGCAGTCCCCATGTTTTATGAAGAGCTCGGTGCGGCGGTTGTCGGCGGGCTGTATTTTGTTTTGGGCGCCGTTGCCTTTTTAGCCGCCGGTTCTTATCTGGTTTGTGGACGCCTGGTTGACGCGCGCACGTTGGCAGATACGGGGATTTCCATGCTGGCCGTTTTGTCGCTTTCGTATCCGTATCTGATCCAGCCGCAGTTGGCCGGGCAAGGCTTCGATAAAAGCGCGCTTCTTCTTGTGCCTTATTTCTTGGTTTTGCTGGATGTTGCCGTGACATTGGCGGTTCTGTTTTTTTCAAGTCGGCGTGCATTGCTCCCCCCGGCAAATCTGTTGTTGGGCCTGGGGCTCGCGCTCGAATGCCTGCATTTCATTTTCCGGTTGTCGGAGGAGTTCTCGCCTTCGGTACCGGGGACGATGCTGTTTTTTCTTTTCGGAGTACTCCTGATCGCGACGGCGTCCTGTTGTCCCGTGCCTGCATCAGGGCAACGCAAAATCACGTCTTCTGTGTTCAAGAGTCTCGCCGGACGTCGTTTATGGGAACGCTTCTGTCAGTTGCTGCCCGATATGCTGGTATTTTTGCTGTTCATCCTGTTGGGCGTGCATTATGAGATTGGCGGCGTAATGTTCACGGGCGCCATGCTTGCGGCCTGTTTCCTTTGGCTCAGGCATTTCGCGGTCATACACACGGACGAAAAAAGGCTGAAACGGGCGATGAAGAATCGAAGGGAGCTTCGACTGCAAAACGATGCGCTCATGCAAAAAAGCTCTATGGCCGCACTTGACGCTTCACTGGATTTTTTGACGCAGCTTTACAATCGCCGCTATATAGACAGGGCCATCACAAGACCGAAGGAAGCTCCCGACGGTCGCATCAGGCTCGGCTTGATGCTGATCGATGTGGATTATTTCAAGCAGGTAAACGATACACTGGGGCATCAGACGGGGGATATGGTGCTGCGCGAGGTTGCCGACGGTATCCGGATGGCGGCGGGAAGCCGCCATATCGGCGGCCGCTACGGCGGTGATGAATTCATTCTGCTGCTCCATGATGTAACGGCGGACGACATGCAATTGATTGCCGATCGTCTTTTGTCGTATGTCCGGTCTACGCTGTCCTATATTCCGGTAACACTCAGCATAGGCGGAGCATTATATGAAGGAGATATTACGGGCTACGACAGCGAAGTCCTGACCAAGGAAGCGGATACGGCGCTTTACAAGTCCAAGGAAAACGGACGCGACCGCTACACAGGCGTCTCAAATGAAAAGACGGGTTGACATCGGATTTTATGTAATATAATTTTGTCGCCGTTCAAACAAGCAGAGGCACCGCTTCTCACCTGACGGCGCACAGCCGTACGGGTTTGATATCGGAAGCTGCCGTATGTTCTATTTACGTATCCCCCGGACGGCACGGAATCCGAATATGAGAAATTGGCGCGCAGGGCTTCGGCTCCGCGCGCTTTTTTGTTGCGAGAGCAGAAGGCCAATGGTAGAATATAGTAAATCCAATGTTCACGAACCTTTGCGAAGTTTGAAGAAATATGAAAAAGTATATGCAATGAGGTGCGTTGAATTGTTGAAAAGAAAATTTATGCTCTTATTGACTGCGCTTTTGTTGCCTTGGTGCTCTGCGCAGGCGGGAGGCAGGATACTGTTTATTCCTCATGATGACAGGCCGATTTCCTGTCATCAGACAGTAGAAGTGGTGGAGGCAGCCGGCTATGAGCTGGTGTTGCCGCCAAAGGAGCTTTTGAGCAATGCCACCAACATGGGGCATCCGCAGGAGCTATGGCAATGGCTGCGGGAAAATGCACCCAAAGCAAAGTCGGCTGTTATAGCGTCGGATTCGATGCTTTATGGGGGGCTGATACCTTCGCGAAAGCACGAGGTTAGTCAGGCAGAGATGACTGAACGCTTGGAGAATTTCAAACGATTGCGGCAGGAGAATCCCCGTCTGCATATCTACGTCTTTGATTCTCTTATGCGCACACCGTATCAGGGGTGGGCAGGCAATATCGAGGAGCCTGCCTATTATGAGCAGTACGGTGCTGATATCTTCCAGTACACCCGTCTGCTGGACAAGGGGGAGATAGGCAAGCTTTCCGCTGCAGAGAAACGGGATCTGCAGGCATACGAAAAAGCTATTCCTCAGGAGTGTCAAACGGATTGGTTTGGCAGACGAGCAAAAAATCTGGCTGCCACCAAAGCGTTGATGGATATGACGGCATTGGGCGCCATCGACTATCTGATCTTGGGACGAGATGACAATGCACCCTTGTGTCAAACCCATCGGGAAAACCGCGAGATTCTGGCCTATGCAGAGAAGAAGAATCTGCCCAAGAGCAAATTCCAATCCATGCCGGGGATTGATGAATTCAACATTTTGCTTTTGAACCGGGCCATCAATGATATGACGCGGAATATCCCCTTTGTCTGTGTTCGCTACGCTCCGGGCAAGGGTGGGGACACCGTTCCGGATTTTTCCGATGAGAAGATTTCCGAATCTGTAGAAGCCGCTCTGAAGATCGCCGGGGGGCTGCAGGTGAGAACACCCAAGCGGGCAGACCTGCTGCTTCTTGTCAATACGGAGGAAAAAGGCAGAACCATTGAAACCCATAACGGCTTACCTACGGAGGCAGATTTTGTGCCGGATCTGAAAGCGGATAAAGGTACGGAAGCCTTTGCCAAAATGGTGGAAGATGCTGTAAATGCCGGCTATCCCGTAGGGGTGGCGGACATAAAGTATGCCAACGGCGCAGACAATGCCCTGCTCAATATTTTGGAACAAAAGAATCTGCTGTTCAAGATCAAGACTTATTCCGGCTGGAACACTGCAACCAATTCAACGGGATTTGCTCTGGGTATGGGGATGCTGACGGGGAAAATGACCAACGCTGCCAAGGATTACCTGCTTGCGGTGCGCTATTTGGATGACTGGGCTTATCAGGCCAATGTGCGCTCACAAGTAGGCACGGAACTGGTGCGGAATTTCGGCAACTATAAGTATTACTACAAACTGGATGACAAGCTCGCTTTTGCGGAAAAGCGCAACACAGAGCTTATGCGGGATTTCGCCGGGAAACATATGCCCAATATTTCTGTAGATTTTACTGTTAAGAACCCATGGCTTCGGATGTTCGAATGTGATGTGATCTTTCGATAAAAGCATAGGAAGGTTAGGGAGCAGAATGACATTGAAGATGAAACTGGCAGCCGGTGTGCTTTGCGCGCTGGCTTGCATGCCTATGGTGGCGGAAGCTGCCCCAAAATCGAATACGATGCACCGGTGGGAAGTGACCTCCAGGGACACAGGCGGCACCCTGCTGTTTTCCGATAGCCCG
>JAGAZS010000108.1 GCA_017939945.1 Schwartzia sp. (in: firmicutes) | reverse complement strand
GTCGTGGCCGCCGACGGCGACACGCGCATCAGGTCCTTGTCCGTGACGATGCCGACGAGCTTGCCGTTATCGACGACGGGCAGGCGGCGAATCTTGTGCTCCTTCAGAAGCGCCGCCGCGGCGTCGACCTTGTCCTCCGGCTTGATGGAAATGGGGTTTCGGGTCATTCGATCGCATACAAACATAGTAAATTTCCTCCTTCGTTTATCCGCATGGTTCCTTCTATATCAAAAGTGTTTTTTTGCAACTTCAAAAGGAAATATTCGCTATGCGGCGAAAAAATTCCTTCTTGACATGGAAAAATTTATCCGCCCAGATATGCTTTCCGCACTTCCTCGCTGGCGGCAAGCTCTTTCGCGTCGCCGGAGAGCGCGATGCGCCCCGTTTCGAGGACATAGGCGCGGTGCGCGATGGAGAGCGCCATGTTCGCGTTCTGCTCGACGAGCAGCACCGTCGTACCCGTCTTGTTGATATCCACGATGATGTTGAAAATCTCACGGATCAGAAGCGGAGCGAGTCCCATCGACGGCTCGTCGAGAAGCAGGAGCCGCGGACGGCTCATCAGCGCGCGGCCCATGGCCAGCATTTGCTGCTCGCCGCCGGACAATGTGCCCGCCGCCTGTTCCTTGCGTTCCAGGAGACGCGGGAACCGCTCGAACACCATGTTCATATCGGCCTCGATGCCGTCGGCGTCGTCCCGTGTAAAAGCTCCGAGCTCCAGATTTTCCATGACGGTCATGTTCGCGAAAATGCGCCGCCCTTCGGGAACCTGCGAGATGCCCATCTTGACGATGGACTGCGCCGGACGGCCCGCAATGGATTCGCCCTCGAACAGGATGTCGCCTTCCTTCGGCTTCAGAAGCCCGGAGACGGTGCGGAGCGTCGTGGATTTTCCGGCGCCGTTGGAGCCGATCAATGTCACGATTTCGCCCTGCCTGACGGTCAGGCTTACACCCTTGATGGCGTGAATCGCCCCGTAATAGACATGGATGTCCTTGATTTCCAGCATATCAGCCATCAGGCGTCACCTCCCAGATACGCGCGAATGACTTCCGGATTCTTCTGGATTTCCTCCGGCGTGCCTTTGGCGATAATTTGCCCGTATTCGAGCACATAAATGCGCTCGCAGATGCCCATGACGAGGCTCATGTCGTGCTCGATCAAAAGAATCGTCAGCGAAAACTGATCGCGGATCCAGCGGATCATATCCATCAATTCCTGTGTTTCCTGCGGGTTCATGCCCGCCGCCGGCTCGTCCAGAAGCAACAGCTTCGGCTGCGCGGCCAGTGCGCGGGCAATCTCCAGTCGGCGCTGCGCGCCGTAGGGGAGATTTTTCGCGGTCTCGTCCGCCTTGTCGTCGAGCTTGAAGATTTTCAGCAGACGCATACTTTCGGCGACGACCTCTTCCTCTTCGGAAAAATACCGCCCGACGCGGAAGATTGCTTCGGCCAGCCCGTATTTCACATGCTGGTGGCAGGCGATTTTCACGTTGTCCAGCACCGAGAGCTCGGAGAAGAGCCGGATGTTCTGGAAGGTGCGCGCGATGCCGCGCTGGGTGATTTGGTACGGCTTCAGCCCGACAAGGCTGTCGCCCTCGAACTCGATATGGCCGCTGGTGGGCTGGTAGACGCCGGTGAACAGGTTGAAGGCGGTGGTCTTGCCCGCGCCGTTGGGACCGATCAGACCGATCAGCTCGCCGCGGTCGATATACATATTGAAATCGGAAACAGCCTTGAGGCCGCCGAACATCTCGACGACATTCGTGGCTTTGAGCAGCGGTTCAGCCATCGCTCTTCCCCCCTTTCAGGAAACGCTTGAAGGGCGCGAGGCTCGTAATTTCCATATAACCGAAAAGCCCCTGCGGACGATAGAACATCAAAAGGATCAGCGCCAGCGCGTAAATGATCATGCGATACTCCGGCCAATCCGCGAGAATCGCCGAAATGAACGTCACGACGAAAGCGCCCGCGATGGCGCCGGTGATCGAGCCGAGTCCGCCGAGCACCACCATGATCAGATAGTTGAAGGACTGCATAAAGGTAAATGAAAGCGGTGTGATGATATAGAAAATATGGGCGAAGAGGCCGCCCGCGACGCCGGCGAAAGCCGCGCCGATGGTGAAGGCCATGACCTTGTATTTCGTCGTGTTGACGCCCATCGCTTCCGCCGCGATCTCGTTCTCGCGGATCGCTATGCAGGCGCGTCCGTGCGTCGAGTTCACGAAATTCTTGATGACGAAAAGCGTCGCGAGCAGCGCGAAGAACACCCAGGGAAACGTGGTCAGATGCGGGATTCCGGAAAAACCGGCCGCGCCGCCGACGTACTGGATATTCATCAAAACGATGCGGATAATCTCCGAAAGCCCCAGCGTCGCAATCGCCAGATAGTCGCCGGACAACCGCAGCGTCGGAAGACCGATCAGACAGCCGAGCGCGCCCGCCGCCGCGCCGCCCGCCAGGAGCGCCACGAGGAACGGCAGATGAAGGTTCGTGGTCAGCACCACCGACACATAGGCGCCGACGGCCATGAAGCCCGCATGCCCGAGGGAGAACTGGCCGGTGTAGCCGTTGATCAGGTTCAGGCTCGCCGCCATGATGATATTGACGCCGATGATCAGGATATTCAGCTTCCAGAACGAGCCGATCACGCCCGTCTCCATCAGCCCGTACAGCACGGCGAAAATCACGATCCCGAACAGGAGCATGACGGCGTCACGTTTTTGCGATGTATTCATGCCGCCACCTCACACTTTCTCCTGCGCGTCCCGGCCGAAAATGCCGCTGGGACGGAACAGCAGGACGAGAATCAAAATCGCGAAGGCCGCCGCGTCGCGGAACGTCGAGGACAGGAAGCCCGAAACGAACGCTTCGATGACGCCGAGAATCAGGCCGCCCACCACCGCGCCGGGCAGGCTGCCGATGCCGCCGAGCACTGCCGCGACAAAAGCCTTGAGGCCCGGCATAATGCCCATCAGCGGATCGATGGAATTGTAATAGACGCCGACGAGCACGCCGCCCGCCGCCGCCAGCGCAGAACCGATGCCGAAGGTCACGCCGATGACGCGGTCCGCGTCGATGCCCATCAGCTGCGCCGTTTCCGTGTCAAAGGAAACTGCGCGCATGGCCTTTCCGATTTTTGTCTTCTGCACGATATAGGTCAAGAGAACCGTCAGCACGAAGGTAATCGCGAAGATCAGGACCTGCTGGCCGTTCACGATAAAATCCCCGATATGGAACGCGACGCTGGAGTCAAAGACCTCGGGAAAAGTCCGCGGCGTCGGCGAAACGAACAGCATGCTCGTGTATTCGAGGAAGAAGGAAACGCCGATGGCGGTAATCAAAAGCGAAATGCGCGGCGCGTGCCGAAGCGGCTTATAAGCGACGCGCTCGACGAGGCAGCCGATCAGCCCCGTCACCACCATCGAAATGACAAGCGCGGGAAAAATCCCGAGTCCCGCCTGCGCCACCGCGAAAAATCCGATATAAGCGCCCACCATGTAGATATCGCCATGGGCGAAATTGATCAGCTTGATGATGCCGTAAACCATCGTATAGCCGAGGGCGATCAGCGCGTAAATGCTCCCGAGGGAAACGCCGTTGATAAGCTGCTGCACCACTTGGCTCATGAAATCCATTGAAACCACTCCACTTTTAACAAAGAGGGCCGCATTGCTGCGGCCCTTTGCTTTCCTATCAAACTATCCGCGTCAACTTACGGTACGATCTTCGCGACAACCTCGCGGCCGCCGTTCTTGTTTTCGAGAATGACAGCCTGCTTGATCGGGTTGTGGTTCGCGTCCATCGAGATCGTGCCCGTGCCGGCCTTCAGGTTCTTCGTCTCGGCAATCGCCTTCGCGATCTTCTCCGAGTCGTCGGAGCCCGCGCGCTTCAGCGCGTCGATCAGCACCTTGCCGGCGTCGTAGCCCAGCGCCGCGAACACGTTCGGCGCATGACCGAACTTCTTGTTGAACGCATCAAGGAACGGCTTGACCTCCGCGTCCTTATCCGAATAATGGGTGCAGAAGAACGTGTTGTTGATAGCGTCCGCACCGGCGATGTCCTTGACCTTCGTGTCGTCCCAGCCGTCCGTGCCGAGAATCGGCGAGGTGATGCCCAGCTCGCGGGCCTGCTTCACGATCTTGCCGACTTCCTCATAATACGCCGGAACGAACATCACGTCCGCGCCCGCCGTCTTCAGCTTCGTCAGCGTAGCCTTGAAATCCTGATCCTTCTGGACGAAAGCTTCTTCCATCAGCACCTTGCCGCCCGCGGCCTCGAACTTCTCCTTGAATACCTGCGCGAGGCTCTTGGAGTAATCGGACGAGGAATCGAAATAGATGACGGCCGTCTTCGCCTTCAGGTTGTCCTTCGCGAACTTTGCCATGACGTCGCCCTGCTGCGGGTCGATGAAGCAGCTGCGGAACACGAACGGCTGCACCTTGCCGCCCTCCACCGTGACCTTCGCGCTTGTGGCGCACGGCGCAAGGATAGGAACCTTATGCTCGGTGGCGACCTGCGTCTCCGCGATGACCGGAGCCGTCGTCGCCGGACCGACCAGCACCTTAACCTTGTCGTCGGCGATCAGCTTCGTCGCCGAGTTCACAGCCTCGGAAGTCTCGGACTTCGTGTCCGCCTTCACCAGCTTGATTTTCTTTCCATTGACGCCGCCCGCGGCATTGATCTCGTCAATGGCAAGCTCGAGACCTTCGTAAGTCGCAACGCCGTAGTTCGCCACGTTGCCCGTCAGCTCGAAATTCGCGCCGATCTTGATCTCGTTCGAGTCAGCCTTCTTGTCGCCGCCTCCTCCGCCGCAGCCCGTCAAAACGCCGCCGAGCATCATGACGCCGGCGAGAAGCGCAGCCATGCGTCCCTTTTTACCGAATTTCATGGAAACCCCTCCTCAATAATTGCTGTCGCGCTTTTTTCTATAAAATAAGCGCAACGATGAAATGGGAAATAAAAAACTCCATGCGGCACTGCTCCGCATGGAGCTTATTATATGTTACGGTTTTTTAATAGTCAATAGTACGCGAGAGAAAAACGGAATGTATACTTTAGCGTTTACGCCTCGAAGAATTCTTCTTCCGCCGCGATGCAGACTGCGTGATAGACAGGAAGATGCAGCTCCTGGATGCGATACGTCTCGTCCTCCGGAACCGCAATCGTAATATCAGCAAGCGGTTTCAGCCTGCCGCCGGAACGCCCCGTCAGCGCGACGGTTTTCAGCCCCCGTACCTTTGCCATTTCGGCAGCGTAAAGAACGTTCTTCGAGTTGCCCGACGTGCTGATGGCGAGCAGCACATCTCCCTCTCTCCCGAGCCCGAGCACCTGCTGGGCGAAAACGAGATCGGCGGCCTGATCGTTGGCGAAGGCCGTGCCCAGCGCCACCGAATTGACCAGCGAAACCGCCGGCAGCGCGCCCTGCAGATTTTCATATAAATAATCGGCGTCCTGCGGGAACGCCGCTTTCATTTTTTCCCGCAACGATTGCGGCAACGGGCGTTTTTTCAGAAAGCCCTTCATCAGCTCGCCGACGATATGCTCGGCGTCTGACGCGCTGCCGCCGTTGCCGCAAAGGAGTAACTTGCCTCCGGCATGACAGCACGCGCAGATTGCTTCCGCCGCCGCGAAAATATCGGCGCGGCAGATTTCCAGCGCCGGATACCGATCAAAAAGCGTGTCCAGCGTTTTTTTCGTCGAATCCTTCATCATCTGCTCCTGTACCAATCCGCCGTCTGCTTCGGCTCATAATCCGCGCCGCCCGCTCCCGTCGGAAAGCTCCGCGCGGCCTTCGGCGGACGGATGTCGGGAATCGGGAACGGCGCCTCCTGCGTTTCCTGACGGTACGGATTGCCCTGCGACGCAGATCTTGCGCGAACCGAGCCGAAAAACCGCGACAGGAAACGGAACACCAGATAAATCAAGAAGCCGTTAATCAGCAGCCCGAAGAAATCGCCCATAAAGCTGCCAGCGCCGAATCCGAGGATGCGCCCCAAAAGGCCGCCGAGCATCATGCCGCCCGCCAGAAGCCCCACATTCCGCATCATGTTTCCCCAGCGGGTGCCCTGGTACGGCACGGAATTCACGCCCGACCGCCCCGAAGGTGAAGCCGCTCTCGGCGCGGCGGACGGAATATCGCTTGCCTTCTGCGAAGGACGGTACTGCTGGTTCGGGCGCACATTTTGCTGCGGCGTATTCATACGCGGCGTCTGCGGCCTCGGCGTATTCATGCGCGGCGCCGTCATGCGCGGAGCGCGCATCCCGCCGACGGCGGCCTCCGCATTTTCCGGCAGGCTCGCCGCCGAGATTGTCAAAAGCCCCGCAGCAACAATCGCTATAATCTTTTTCCGCTTCATAATAATATACGAGGCCTCCTACTCAGCATGCGCTTTTATATCGTCGGGGAACGCATAAATCTCGCCCAGCGTGTCCAATTCACCCGACAAATAACGGTCGATGTCATGAACGTCGATAAAAAGCTTGCAGTCGATGTCCAGATACCCCTGCTCCCTGCCGCCGGAAACCTCCCGCACGGCCGTCAGCTTTTCACGGAGCGCCTCGCACTCCGAGCGCGTCGCATGAATATCGAGCTTGATCAGCGGCACGCCGTATTCCCTCAAAACTTCCTGCATCGTCATTCGCTCTGACAAAGGTATCGCTCCTCAAGTATTTATCGACGCAATTATGCTTTGAGAATCTGATTTTCAAATGAAAACGAGTCGGCAAGCGCAGAAAACCGTGCACAACAAAGGCCGCCTGTTTCCAAGCGGCCCAGATATACAACTTTTGTGGACTACGCGGCCTTTTGCCCCTTGCCGGTCCTCTGCGATTTCAGCGCTGCCCGATAAGCGTCGGTATCAGCCTTGATTGGAACAACGAAAGCAGCCGTAGAATATTCGTCCGGCTCGGCTACAACTTTTTCCAGCGGCGTCGGGTCGACAATGCGGTTTGTCATCGGGGGGTGCAAGCGCCCCGCTTTTGAATCCTCATAACAAACAAGCATCCCCGCCAACGCGTCTTCTGCCATCTCTATAGCTTCGTAAAGCGTTTCGCCCTGTGTTGCAGCGCCCTGGACATCCGGGAACTCCACGCAATATCCGCCTTCCTTTGCTGCATAAAAGATTGCCGGGTAAACATACTTCATAAGCGCTCCCTCCCTACTTCCTGATTCCAGCCGCTTTCAAGATATATGCAGCGTCTTGGCTTTGACTTCTTGCGTCTTATGCCTTGGCACTTGGAATCGCTCCCCTGTATTGGGGTTTACCCACCATTCATGGTTCGTACCCTGGCTTTCAAACTTGCATCCTGCTTCCTTGAGCATTCGGACAACCTCTGCGCCTGTTGGCACCAGAAAATCACACTCCCTTTGTCTCCCAGTTATTATACCACGATTTCAGCCGTTAATGCCAATTTTTCTTTGCGCTCACTCTTTTTCCCGTATGTCCGTCGCTATATCCTTTTCCAGGATTCTCTCCAATGAGCGGATCGCGTAGCGCTGGGTCTCGTAATCGAGATCGCTGGCTTCCGCCGCCATGCGCTTCTTCATCTCGTCCAGCTGCCGCGTGAGCCGCAGCCGCGTTTCTTTGTCCATTACCCCACCCCGCTTTTCAAAACGATTATACCTTTCGTGCCGCTTTCATGCAAATGTTTCAGATTTTTTTCAGGTTATGTTCGTTTGTTTCACGTGAAACATTTGGAAATCATTTCCGATTGTTACAGGCTAAGCTGCATAAGAGACTGTAAAACGCTGCCGCTTCCAACAGTCTTTTATCACGCGAAACATTGATTTCGGAAACAATTTCGTTTGACAAACCGCCTGTATCATGTTTTACTAAAATATAAAACTATTATTGGAAAGGTGATTCTCTTGGTTCTCATTTACGTTGTCCTCGGCGTCCTTGTCGCGCTCTTCCTTTTCGAGATGTGGCGCCAGCTTTACAAGCTGAATACTGTCAACAACCTGATCCGCACCTATGAGCACGATGTGGAAAACCCGAAGCTCATCGACGAGATGTACGACTTCTGCCTGAAGGACCGCAAGCTGAAAAAGGTCATGGCGAAGTACAACCCAACGAAAGAAGACTTCGACAAGCTCTACCACAAGCTGCTGCTCTGGACGAATTTCCGCAAGTATCGGCGATTCGTGCCAATCTCTTCGTTCTTCGCGGTCTATTCCCTCGATTACCTGCTGTCCCACAAGGACATGGACGCCTACGACCTGTCAAAGAAGATGTGCAATTTCTTCAATATCTAAAAGTTAGCAAGAAGCCCCGCTTCGCACGATGTTTTATCGCGAAGCGGGGCTTTTCCTATCTTTTTTTCATCAGCAGCGTTTTTTTGATTTCCAAATCCTTGACCTGCTTGTTGAGCCGCGAATATTCGAGCTTGTTTTCCATCAGCGATTGCATCGCTTCTTTCTTCTCCTCGGGCGTCGCCGCCTCGTCGACCTGATACTGTGCGAACTCGATGCGGATGTTGACCTCGTCCATCTCCGCGCCGAGACGCTCGATGATCTTCTCGATCAGCTCCGGGTCCTTCAGCTCGTCGAGGTCCTCGAAATCCGTGGGCGTTCCCTCGGCTTCCGCCTTGTCGCCGTTCATGAACAGCGCGCCGCCCGTCACCAGCCCGCCAACGAAGCCGCCGATGGGACCGCCGATCAGCCGCCCGACGATCGAGCTGCCCGCAACGAGGGCCGCCTGGCTCCAACGGGAGCCGAGCTTCTTGTCCTGCTGCTCCGCGTATTTCCGGAAGGATTCCCACGGGATTTGGTAGCCCGCCCGGTTCGATTGGCGGTCTCCCTCGATCTCCCCCTCCCGGATTTTCTTCCGCACCGTATATTCGCTGAGGCCGAGCTGTTCCGCGACCTCCTTGACTGTCAACGTCTTCTGTTCCGTCATGTCTTTCCCTTCTTTCTCCTAATATATTATCACCAATAGAAGAAAAAGGCAACATAATCCACATGATTTGATTATATATGTCATCAGTTTTTATTGCTCTAATTAAATTTTAATCAAATTTAATATTGACAAAGCAACATAAAAGTATTATGATGCGCACAGATAAGGAAATCCTTATATACCAAAAGAAAGGATGAGGCCGATGGAAAAAGCGCGTTTCTACAATCCAAGGACAGGTGAGACGGAAGAGATCGACGTCGAGTACTACGCGGGAGAATTTTCCGAAGAGGACTTTTGGTCGAAGATCAAAAACAAGATTAAGTCGGCGGGACTGCAGCTGATCTACAAAGCGATGCAGCTATACTACGCAACGGAGAATCCCAACTGCCCGACGAAGGTAAAGGCAGGCATATACGCAGCGCTCGGCTACTTCGTCGCCCCCCTCGACTTCCTGCCGGACTTCATGCCCTTCGCCGGATACACCGACGACCTGTCGGCGATCCTCCTAGCAACGATGATGGCGCAAGCCTATATCGACGACGAGGTCAAAGAGAAGGCAAGGCAGAAGCTCAGCGCCATCTTCGGGCACAAGGTGCTCGCGGAGCTTGCCGAGGAACAGGCGGCGTAAATGAAAAGCGAGTATTTCAGCGACACGTTTTATTGCAAGCGCAACATTAAATTTTAAAAGGAAATGAACAAAGGAGGCAATAATCATGGGAATGGCAAAAAATGGACTTCTGTTGGCAATCGGCGGTATGCTGGGCGCTTTCGTCGCGGCGGTTATGACCAGCGACGAGGTGAAGCAGACCGTGAAGGAGACGGCGGAGGCCTGCAAGGAATTCGCGGCGATGGACCGCGTGATTGAGAAGCTTCGCATCGAGGGCGAAGCGGCGCTGAAGGTCTGCACGAGCGACGAGGAGCGCGAGGCGGTCTATGAGAAGATTCGCGCATCGGTGGCGCAGCTCAAGGAGGAACTTCAGGAGAAGGGCGAAGCCCTGATCGCCGAACTCCGCGCCCAAATGAAAAGCGCCGACGCGGAGAACGTACCGGAGACGAACGAGGACGCGGAAGGCCACGTCGAGAACATCCGGCAGACGCTGGAGCGCTTCAGCGAATCGCTGGACGAGACGCTCCGTGCGCTGAATCCGAATCCCCCGGCAGTTGAAGCGTAATCACCCCAAATTCCCCTATTAGTAAGAAGGGACGAGACGAACTTGACGGTTCGCCTCGTCTCTTTTTATAATGTAGCAACAGAATCTAAAAACTCCTTCCGTCTGCCCTGCGGGCTGCCACCTCCCTCCAAGAGGGAGGCACATTTTTGGCGAAGCTGACGGGTGTATCGAGCAAAGTTTTTAGAGATGTCTAACAAATATTCCAGGAAAGGAGCGGCGCGGTATGGCGGAGGTATCGGTACTTTTTCTCGGCGATTGGCTGGAAAGCGACGTCGCGCCCTATCTCGGCTTCGCTTCGTCGGAACGGCAAGCCGCCGTCGCACGTTTCCGCTTTGCCTCCGACAAGAACCGCTCGCTCTGGGCGGAGCTTTTCGCCCGTTGGCGTCTGGCCGAAACCGCCGGCCTCTCCCCCGCTGAAATCGAAATTTCCCACGACGAAAAAGGCAAGCCCTTTTGCAAAAACCACGCCCTTTCCGTCAGCCTGTCGCACAGCGGCGCGTATATCGCGGTCGCCGTCGGCCAAAGCGCGGTCGGCGTCGACGTCGAGCGAAAGCGCAAATTCAGCCTGTCCTTTTCCAGGCGATGGTTTCGCCCGAAGGAGCACGAATTTTTGACGTCGCTGCCGGAAGAGGAACGCTCCCGCGCTTTTTTCCGCCTCTGGACGCTGAAGGAGGCCGCGCTGAAATATACGGGCGAGGGCCTCGCGGGCGGGCTGGAAACCGTGGACTGCTTCGCGCTGCTGGACGCGGCGGAAAAAGAAAACGCCGACGCATTGGCGGGGCGTAATTTCCTCCTCCCGCAGGAAGCGACCGTCGGCGTCGTCGCGGCTCGGAAGGCGCTGCCCGACAAAGCGCGAATTTTCACTATCGGGCACGGCGAAAACGGGATTTACGGCGACGCCGTCTTCACGGAACAAGATTCCATAACATCGTAACCCCTGTCGGGGCTTCCGTTTTTTTCATATCGTTGTATAATGAACGAAGGCTTCATAAAATTATAAATTTGGAGGGATTTCCATGTGCAAAGAATGCGGATGCGGCGCGACGGGCGGAAACACGCGGCTGCAATTCACGGTTGAAGGCTATACGGAAGACAGTGCGAAGAAAATGGAGAAAAAACTCCTGGGCATGGCCGGCGTGCTGTACGTCCATATCCACGCCCACGACGGCGAGACGACGATCGACTACGCGCCGTCCAAGACAAAGCTGACGGAAATCATGAACGCTTTCAGCGAGGAAGGGCTGACGGCGAATCTTTAAGGAAACGCCGAATAAGTCAAGTCGTGGTTCTGTCGAGGGATTTTTTCGTCAGGCAAGGAAGATGTCGTGAAGGCGTAGCATCGCTACGTTGAACGACATCTGACGCGGCATGACGGAAAAAGACCCGGCAGAGGCGCGGCGGGACTTGTTTGTTGTTTCCTCAGGAGGTTATTTTGATGCCGGAGACGGGGAACATGATTCCGAAAGTGTACGATCCGAAGTTGTTCGAGAAAAAATGGTATGATTTTTGGGAAACGAGCGGGTT
>JAGAZS010000107.1 GCA_017939945.1 Schwartzia sp. (in: firmicutes) | reverse complement strand
TTATGCGCTTTGAAGCGTGAAGTCAACGCGAGGAAAAATTTCTCGAAAAAGCAAAAAAATGTTTCACGTGAAACAAACGAACATAATCTGAAAGGCGCTTTCAGGTTTTGTTCTATTGTTTCACGTGAAACATTCGATCATAGAATAATTGATTGGCAAATTCCTCGCTCGCAAAAAAAATCCTGCATCTTCTAGCAGGAAAATCAAATTTTGCGAAGAATTATAACAATAAATATACTTGCAACGAAAAAAAGAATGAAGTGTAGGAGGGGAAGTAACGTGAAAACGAGGTGCTTGGCCATGATTTTGGCCGGAGGCCAGGGGAGCCGTCTCGGGGTATTGACGGCGAAGGTGGCGAAACCGGCGGTACCGTTCGGCGGGAAGTATCGTATCATTGATTTTCCGCTGTCGAATTGTGCCCATTCGGGCATTGAGCGGGTGGGGGTGCTGACCCAGTACCGCCCGTTCGAGCTGAACAATTATCTCGGCAACGGCAACGCTTGGGATCTGGACGGGCGCGAGGGCGGCGTGTTCATCCTGCCGCCGTATGCACGGGCGAAAGGCGCCGACTGGTACAGCGGGACGGCGGACGCGATTTACCAAAACCTGAACTTCATCGAAATGTCCGACCCGGAGTATGTGCTGATCTTGTCCGGCGACCACATTTACGCGATGGATTACTCGAAGATGCTGGACGCGCATATCTCGAAGGGCGCCGAGGCGACCATCGGCGTGATCCGCGTTCCGATGGAGGAGGCGTCGCGGTTCGGCATTCTCGACGCGGAGCCGGACGGGCGCATCACCCGCTTCACGGAGAAACCGGCCCAGCCCACCAGCGACCTCGCTTCGATGGGCATCTACATTTTCACGAAAGACTTCCTGCACGACTATCTCGTCGAGGACGCGAAGCGCGAGGATTCGAGCCACGACTTCGGCAAGGACATCATCCCGAAGATGCTGGCCGACGGCGCGAAGCTCTATTCCTACTCCTTCGACGGCTATTGGAAGGACGTCGGCACCATCGAGAGCCTTTGGCAGGCGAACATGGACTTCCTCGCCGACGATCCGCCGCTTAACACAGGCGGGACATGGCGCATCCATTCGGCGAACCCTGCCCTGCCGCCGCATTACATCGGGCCGGATGCGGAGGTTTCCCACGCGCTCCTGAACGAAGGCGCAGTGGTGCTCGGCACGGTATCGCACTCGGTAATCTCGTCGGGCGTCCGCATCGGAAAAGGCGCGAAGGTCACGGATTCCGTCGTGATGCCCTTCGCGGTCATCGAGGACGGCGCGGTGGTCGACCACGCGATTCTCGGCCCGCGCACGAAAGTCGCCGCGGGCGCACGGATCAAAGGCACGCCGGATTCCATCGCGGTGACGGGCGAAAATGAAGTCGTGAAATCGGCTTGAGGAGGATATATAAATGAAAAGAGTTATGAGCCTCGTGGACTTGCAACGCGAGGAAGTATATATCAAGGAGCTGACGCAGGACAGGCCGATTGCTTCCCTGCCTTTCGCGGGGAGATACCGCCTCGTGGACTTCGCGCTTTCGAGCATGGTGACCTCGGGCATCCGAAACGTCGGTGTGCTGCTGCCGGAAAACAAGGCCCGCTCGATTCTCGACCATCTGCGTTCAGGCAAGGACTGGGATCTGGCGCGGCACCACAAAGGGCTTTTCTATCTGCCGCCGGTACGCCCGGAGAACGGCGAGAAAGCCAGCGATTTGCGAAATATTTATTACAACCTGAATTTCGTTGAGAACAGCAACGAGGAATATGTGCTGCTGGCGCGGGCCACATCGGTCTACAACATCGACTTCACGAAGGTGCTGAAATTCCATATCGACAACGGCGCGGATGTGACGGTGGTCACCAGCAAGGCGTGGCACAGCGATCCCTGTTCCGGCCTGATCGTGGAACCGGGGGAAAACGGGCGCATCCGCGACGCCGCCATCAAACCGGAGCTGAAAGAGGGCGAGTACCGCTCCCTGGGCATTTTCCTGATGAGCAAGGAGCTGTTCTGCAACGTGGTTCGCTACGCCTTCGAGCATGGCGGCACGGATTTCCGCCGCGACGCGATCCTGAAGCAGGCGACGGGGCTGAAATTTTACGCCTATATCCACGACGGCTTCGCGGCGCGCATTTGCTCGACGCCGGTCTTCTACCTGTCGAACCTGAAAATGCTCGACCAGTCGGTTTGGGAAGAGCTTTTCATGAAAGAGAACGCGCCGATCATCACGAAGGTCAAGGATATGTCCCCCACCGAATACAAGGAGGGGGCGAACGTCAAGAACTCGCTGATTGCCAATGGCTGCGAGATCCACGGCACAGTGGAGAACAGCGTGATTTTCCGCAACGTGAAAGTAGCGCCGGGAGCGGTCATCAGGAATTCCGTCGTAATGGAGGACTGCGTCCTCGAATCGCAAGCGGAGATTGAGTATGTGATCACCGACAAGGAAGTGACGATCACCCAGGGCAAGCGCCTGCGCGGCGCCGTCAACTTCCCGGTCATGATTGGAAAGCATATCACGATATAAACATTCAAAGGGGGCGGAATAACAATGCCAATGGCAAAAGCCAAAGAAAGCGCGTCGCAGGTGGAAGAGCTGAAAAAGCGGTTTGTGCTGACGGCGCATGTCATGTTCGGGCGCGATATCGAAGAACTGACGCCGCACGAGATTTATCTGACCATCGCGACGACGACGCGGGAGCTGTTGTCCGAGAAGTGGATCAAGACGAACAAAACCTATCAGGAAAAGAAAGCGAAGCAGGTCTATTATTTCTCGATCGAATTCCTGCTGGGGCGGCTTCTGAACACGAACCTGATCAATCTGGGCGTGAAAGATTTAATGGAGGAAGCGCTGGGCAGCTTGAATTTGAGCCTTGCCCGCTATCTCGAGGAGGAGCCGGACGCGGGCCTTGGCAACGGCGGCCTCGGTCGTCTTGCCGCGTGCTTCATCGACTCCATGGCGGCGCTCGGGCTTCCCGGTCACGGCTGCAGCATCCGTTACCAGTATGGCCTTTTCGAGCAAAAAATCATCGACGGCAACCAGGTCGAGCTTCCGGACAAATGGCTGCGTGACGGCTTCGCGTGGGAATACCGCAAACCGGACAAGGCGGTCAACGTCCGCTTCGGCGGCCACGCCTATATGAAGGAGCAGCCGGACGGCAGCCTGCGCCTCGTGCATGAGGATTACACCACGGTGCTGGCGGTGCCTTACGACGTGCCCGTGGTGGGCGCGAAAAACAACACGGTAAACACGCTGCGTCTTTGGAACGCGGAAGTGGACAAAGACTTCGTCACCTTCGGCGGCACGCTGACCCATGAGCAGATCCAAGACCGGATGCGTTACCGCAATTACGTCGAGAACATCACCCATTTCCTCTATCCGGACGACAGCACCGAGGAAGGGCGGAACCTCCGTCTCGTGCAGGAATACTTCTTCGTGTCGGCGGGCGTCCAGAGCATCGTGCGCCATCATGTGAAAGCGGGCAATATGCTCCATGACCTGCCGGACAAGATTGCCATCCATATCAACGATACCCATCCGGCTCTTGCCGTGGCGGAGCTGATGCGCATCCTTGTTGACGAGGAAGGCATCCCTTGGGAAGAGGCATGGGAGATCACCAGCAACACGGTGGCCTACACGAACCACACGATCATGCCGGAAGCACTGGAACGCTGGCCCGTCGGGATGTTCCGCAACCTGCTGCCGCGCATCTACATGATCATCGAGGAAATCAACGCGCGCTTCCTGAAGCATGTGCGCCGCCGCTATCCGGGCGACGAGGAGCGGGTGCGCGCCCTTTCGATTATCCAGGACGGCCAGGTCCACATGGCGCGGCTGGCCGTGGTGGGCAGCTACAGCGTCAACGGCGTGGCGGCAATCCATTCCGAGATTTTGAAGCACACGACGCTGCGCCCGTTCTTCGAGTTCTACCCGTCGAAGTTCAACAACAAGACGAACGGCATCACGCACCGCCGCTGGCTGATTGCGGCGAACCCGGAACTGGCGGACTTCCTCGACGAGAAATTGACCTCGGCATGGCA
>JAGAZS010000106.1 GCA_017939945.1 Schwartzia sp. (in: firmicutes) | reverse complement strand
TTTCTAAAGTTCATGCCTGCATTGTGTTAGCAATCAGGCATCATCCATCTTTCTCCAGCATTTCCCTTGCATAAATTCCACAATCCCGCCGTTATCGCGCTCCTCGTAATACGCGACAAGCAAGCGTTTGAACTCCGGCACGTCCTTTTCCGGAATCACAAGAAGCCCTGCGGCTTGTCCGATCAGGTAATGGTTGGCGAAGATTATCGCCACACGTTTGTTTCCGTCGTTGAAAACCTGCGTCTTCATGCAGTATAGGCAAAGGCGTATGGCGACCTCGACAGGTTCCCCGCCGTCTGCAACGATTTTCGCGATACGTTCTTTGACGTCAAGCTCGATCGGTATCGGGGGAGCATAGGAAGTCCCGCCGATCGTGACCGGCACGCCGCGAATCCGGCCTCCTTCGTTATAGAACCCTTCATTCACGAGCTTTGCGATATGGCAAAGGATATAATAATCCGTTTTCGTCGCGATTACGTCCCAATCCATCACGAATTCCCACGCGTGCTTCAGGTTCAGGATTTTTTGCACGTCGTTGGCGGAAACGCCGCTTACTCGTCCGTTCTCGATAATATCCTCAGTCTGCGGAAAAGACGTCGCCACCCCCTCCAGCACCGCCTGGTCATAGATGTTGGCCTTCATATTCACCCGCGCGAAATCGATATTCAACAGCACACGGTCAGACAATTCTTCCGTTGCATAGCCGAGCTGCGCGAGACGTTTTTCTGCGCGGCGTATTCCTTTTTTCAGTTCTCTGGCTTCTTTTGCATAGCGAAGGAGCGCCGCGTGCAGATTGTCCGAATACACGTCCACATAGGTGCTCGTCAGCTTGCCCGCTGCACGCTTTCGGATATACAGATATTTTCCGGCGCCGCGCGTTTTGATTTCCGGCGTCCCGTCATAAGGAAGCAGCTTCAGCCGCGCCTGCAAATCCGCCCGTTGCTGCAAAAGCTCCTGTATCTCCAAATGCTCGCGATTCATCTTCATATCCTCCGATTGGGGAATTTTTTTCGTTTTATTTTAGCATAATGTTCCCCAATTTTCAAAAACGGCACTTTTCCAAACACAAAAAAACCGCCCTCCCACGGAAATTTCCCGTGAAAGGGCGGCTATTGTTTCTTGTTCAGTCATTGTATTTCAGCACGATCTCCCCGCGTTCGCGGGTCGCTTTCATGTCGATCACGCGCTGGTTTCTCGATCCCCGGAACCGGAGCGTCAGGTCGCGTTCGGCCAGCACGAAGGGGCCGTCCACGAGGACGTCGATTTCGTCGAGCAGTGCGTCCACATCGGGATCGTTCATTTCCAGAAGCAAATCCAGCACATAGCCCGTATAGCACCATACGTCAAGCCCCAGCGTCCGAACTTCCCGCGCCAGGTGCGTCAGCGGCACGGGCTGGCTGAATGGCTCGCCGCCGGAGAAGGTGACGCCCGCCAAAAGGGGATTGGCGCGGATCGTCATCAGGATTTCTTCGGTGTCGACCAGATAGCCCCCGTCTTCAGGCCATGTTTTCGGATTGTGGCAGCCGGGGCAATGGTGCGGGCAGCCCTGGGTAAACACCGTGAAGCGGTATCCGTCGCCGTCGACGACGGAGTCGTTGATCGTTCCGGCAATGCGTATCTCCATGCCGCGAACCTCCCGAGAAAAGTGATTTATTCAACTGCCGAATAAAGACTCGGCAGGTGGTTTCGTAAAAACTGCCCCGCCGGGGAAGGCAGGGCAGAAAGGGGAAGTCCCAATGCGGGGTGCATCAGGGCTTTGGACGTTTCCGGTCGTTTCTTTTGGGGAAGAAACGCCTTCCTCGCCCTATTTCAAGAGAGAGCGCTCCGCTTTGCCGGGGAGGCGCTGCGGAGTTGGGGTACTCCCTCAGTGAAGGCCGTGTTTTACGCGATCATGTTCCTCGGCGCGTTTCGCGTTGTTGAAACGATCGAGCGTGCCGACAAGATAGCCGGTGATGCGGCGGATGCGCTGGAACTGCGGCGGACGAAGCGTGTAGTCGAGGGCGACGTTGTCGCCGCTTTCCGCCGAAATCTCCAAAGACTCGATCTCGTCGTTTCGGTTTTCCTGATGAATCAAATGCATATATGCGAGAATCTCCTGCTCGGAGATATTGTCAATTCCTTTCACTGTGACGTCGGTTCCGTTGACTATCATTTGGCATCTTCCTCTCTTTATTAAATTCCGCAATGAATGCGGGGGACGACCTGATGATGATGATGCTCGGCCTCGGTACGCCCGCAGCGTGGGCAGACGTCGATAATCAGGCCGTTGTAGCCGCAGACCGGGTCGCGGTCGACGGGATGATTGACCGATCCGTAGCCGACGCCGTTGTCGTGCATGCAGCGGATGATCGCCTCGAAGGCCTTGACGTTTTTCGTCGGATCGCCGTCCATCTCGACGTAGCTGATATGGCCGCCGTTGGTCTGCGCGTGATACGGTCCCTCGATGCGAATCTTGTCCACTGCCGCTATCGGAAAATAGACCGGCACATGGAAGCTGTTCGTATAGTAATCGCGG
>JAGAZS010000009.1 GCA_017939945.1 Schwartzia sp. (in: firmicutes) | reverse complement strand
CTTGACGGGCGGCGAGATTCACCGCGTCGAGTGCAGCAGCGATTTTACCCTGCGGAACGAATTGATTTTCGAGGAGTCGACGCCGAAGGAATGGTTCGTGATGACCGATCCGGAGAATTTCAAGCTGAACGTGACGGGCGTGCCGCTGCAAGAAGCGCACCGCCGCTGCCGCGTAGGCGCGGACGGAGCACCGGAGGTCATCGAGGCATTACGTTAATGTAATTCCAAAGCGCCCCCAATGGGAAGGCAAGATTCCGTGAATTTTAATGGCCAAAATAATTATTATTATCGGGGTCGAAGATGCGGCTATTTTATGAGGCCTTTCCAATTGTGAACGCGCTGCGTTCACAATTGAGTTGGACACATTATCGAATGCTTATGCGAGTGGCCGATTCCAAGGCACGGGAATCTTATGCCGACGAATGTGCATTTGCCGGTAACGATGATGAGCATATTACCATGACTGAAAGGAAGAAGCCATCATGAGCGAGACGAAGAACAATCCTCTTGCCGTTTATTGCTCCTACTGCGGGGCGCCGGCGGAGTACGACATCGTGCATCAGGAGTACCACTGTGGGTATTGCGGCGGCACCACGGACGTCCATGAGCCGGTGCAGCGGCTCGGTGAGTGGCGGGACGCCCGCAAGAAGGAAGTGTTGCGGGACAAGAGCGTCGCCGAGGAAAAATGCGTCTGCCAGAACTGCGGCGCCGAGGTCGTGATTCCCGAGGGCGAGGCCATGGGAAACTGCGAGTTCTGCGGCGGCAAGTTTGCGCGGCGGGCCTTTGCCGCCTCGGAGCTGCCGGAGGTCATCATCCCGTTCGTGCTGACCGAGGACGAGGCGCGGGCGCGGCTTCAGGAATGGGCGCAGAAAAACCAGAAGCAGGAAGAGGCCAAAAAGGTGTTGGCGTCCATCAAGAACCTGCGCGGCTATTATCTGCCCTACGAGCTGATCCGCGGGCCGGTGAGCGCCGAGGCGGAGCGCATGGAGACCTTTTCCGACTATAAATATCATGTGGGCGGCTTTTTGAACGGCCTCGCGGTCAACACCTCGAAGCAGCTCGACAATCTCGTGCTGGACGCCATGGAGCCCTTCGAATGGACGGCGGCGCGGACTTTCGAGTTCGCCTTCATCGCGGGCCAGCGCGTCAAGCTCTCGGATATCAACGCGAAACAAACGGAAGAGCGGGTGCTGGAGGAAGTCAGAGAGGGCTTCCGTCCCGACGTGGAAAAGCAGCTGCAGACCACGGGCATCACGATGAGAATGCACGCGGGGGACATCCTGCGCCTGCCCGCATTGCTGCCCGCCTATGTGCTGAAGATCGGCCCGGTGCTGGCGGTGGTCAACGGCCAGACGGGGCGCGTCGCCGTCTCGAAAACGAAAGAGGAAAAAGTGCTTTCGTGGCTGATCGAGCCGACGGTCATGACGCTGCTTGTGTCCTTCCTGATGTGGCTCTGGCAGCCGAACATCGAGCTGGCGGGCATGACGGCGGTGGTTTTCGGCCTGATTTTCTTCACGGCGTTCAGCGACGGGCGCGGCGAGGAATTCCGGCGCGTTGTGTTCAAGTCCGAAAAGAGCCGCGCCGAACGGGTGCAGTCGAAGCTCAGCGTCACGCAGGGCGAGGATACCATCGAGGACACGACGACGAAGGCGGTCTTCATGGAGCCGGTGAACGGCGAGATGGTTCCGGTCACGATGGCTTTCTATACGCCCTTCCGCATCATCATGACGCTGCTCGGCGTCATCGTGTTCAACGGGCTGCCCGCGATCTGCGCGTGGATGCTGGATTTCGACGGCGTCGCGCAATACCAGTACAACGGCGTCTGGATGGTGCTCACCGTTCCCATCACGATCATCCTCTGGATTGCCGTCGGGCGAATCCGCGTCTACAATTACCCGGTCTTCCGGATGATCCTGCCCAACGGGAAGACGAAGCCCGTGAAGTCGGACAACGCGCGAAACAGTTCCCTCTGGGCCACGATCAAGGATCTGAAAGAGATAGCGGGCTGGGGACCGCTGCTGGCCGTGGGCGGCTTCCTGCTGTTCATGTTCCTCGGAACGCTGGCCGCGATCTTGACGCCGGACTGATAAGGAAGTGCTGCCTTGTCCATCACTTCCGTGACGGGAGAGATTAAAATGAAACTTGCGAAATTTTTTGCGCTGTTTGCGGTCGGGGCTATGGCCCTTTCTGCCACGGCTTTCGCCGCGCCTTACGAATACGGGCTGGAGCTTGTCTCGCTGCAGAACAGTCCCGTCGTCCACGACATCGACTTCGAGGACGCGAAAGCGAAGAAAGCCTGCTTCTGCGTCAGCGACATGGACGGCAACGGGTGGCTGGAATTCACCATTGCGAAAATGGACGAGACCGGGATGTATCTGGATTATACCTGCTATGAATACGAATCAGAGGACGCATGGAAGCCGATCGAGATCAGGCAGCCGGAGGCCGGGTTCAAGGCGCGTTTCGCCGGGATGGCGGGCGAAAATAAGTTGACGGCCTATCGCGTGATCGACGAGAACAACCGCGAGGAGCGCTATTATCATATCGACACGTCTTACAGGAAAACGAGCATTCCCCGGCTTCGGGACGGGGAATATATCGTGGCGCGGCAGCTTGTCAGCAAGTCGAACCACATGATTTTCACCTATCTTGCCGCCACGGAGCAGGGCGTCATTACAGACTCCGAAACCCAGCCGGGGATGATGACATTCACGCCGGAAAAATATACGGACCCGAACGGCACGGAAATCGATAAGGAAGCCTTTGAACGCTCGGCGGACGTGTATATGACGAACGCGGAGAAGACAGAAGCGACTTTCTTTTGGATTCCTGTCGCAGAGCTTCAAAAGGCTGTCGGCCTCGGACGGGACGAGACATGGGAAGTGCTCCAAAAATCATGGCAGGGCTTCCGTTTCGGCGACATGCCGCAGGGATACGATCCGACGGGAAACGGCCCGTCGGTAGTGTACTGATACGGGGAGAAATCGTATGCTGAAGAAAAAACTTGCTGCCGCAGTCCTCGCCGCTTTTTCTCTTTGCGCCGCGCCTGTTTCGTTTCCGGCGGCAGCGGGCTTTTTGTCTTCCGCCGTCTGTGAATCGGCGCCGTCCTATATCGACGAGAGCCTGCGGCCGATCCAGCCGACGGTGACGATCTATGACTGCGTCGATACGGACGGGGCGGGCGGCGAGCTTTTGCGCACCCGTTGGAACAGCGTCGACATCGGCGCCCAGCCGGAAGAATTTTCGGCGATCAGAGACGCGCTCCGCCGATACAACGAAGAAACGGCGTGGCGGGCGGTGGACACGCGCAAGAATATGACGGGCACGGCGACGGCGTTTCGGGACGACATGCGAAAGGCGGGCGCACCGTTTTACCCGCTGCGCAGCGAGACCGACGTCTTCATCCGCCGCGCCGACACGCTGGCGTTCAGTTTCCTGGAAAGCACATGGCACGACGGGGGCTACGGGGGCAGCGCGTATTTCGTCAGCGCAAAGACTTACGACGCGCGGACGGGAAAAGAACTTTCCCTGTCCGACGTGTTCGTTGACATCGGTGAATTGGCGGGCGCGATTGATACGCAGCTTCGCCGCGACTATCCTGACGCGCCGTTCATGGCGGACGGCGGTTTTGCCATGATGACGGCGGTGGACAAGCTCGCCCGCGAAGGGCGGCTTTCCTGGACGCTGGATCCCTGCGGCGCGTCGTTCTATCTCGATTCCTCCGAGATGGACGAGATCAAGGGTGTTTACACCTCGACGATCCTCTTTGACGAGCGGCCGGAGCTTTTCAGGGACGAATACCGCCGCGCCCCGAAATCTTACTGCATGGAGCTTCGCCCATGGCTTCCCGTGCGTACTCTCTTCGCCGACGGCAGCGGTACGGCGCTGCAGGTACAGCAGATCGTATCGGGGAACGAAAAGCTGACCGTTTTCTGCGGCGGCGCGAAGTATATCGAGCCGGGTTTCGCCCGGGACGTCAAGGCCACGCTGGTCAGCCTTACCGACGGGCGGCGATACATCTACGCGGACATCCTGTCCGACGACAGGGACTACACGACATATATCTACGACCTGAACGGCGACGCGCCTGCACGCGTTCCCCTGGATCGGACAATGACGCGCCATGCGGCCTTCCGTGCCGCCGAGCCGGGAACGCCGGGGGAAAATATCTTTTACATTCTGTCCGATCCGGAAAATTTCCTGATGAACGATCTCGATACGCCGAAAAACCTTCGCCCGCTCCGCGGCTGCCGCGTCGGTGCGGACGGCGCGCCGGAAGCGACATGGGTGCAGGGCATGGGATGAAGGAGAGTACACGTTATTGAAGGAGGAGACCTGATGAAGAAAATGAAATTTGCCGCCGCGGTCGGCGCCGCTGTGTTTTCGTTGGGATTTGGGACTTTCGCGCCGGATTTATCGCCGGCTGTCACTCCGATTGCCGTCTGCGAAGCGGCGTCCCATATCGACGAATCGATCCGTCCGATTCAGCTTGCCGTCAATAACCATCGAATGACGGACGCCGACGGGCAGGGAGATCTGCTGCGCTCCTCCGAGACCATGGTGGTCGTTACCGGCTCTGCCGTCGCCGAGGGCGTCGAGGAACTGCAGAAGGCCCTTTGGGCGTATAACAAGGAAAATATGGAGCAAGGAGTGAAATTCCGCGCGAAACTGGTCGGGCAGGCAAAGGCGGACCGGGCGGAGCGGCAGGCGGCGGGCGCGACAACTTTCCACGCCTATCAGGATCTGAACGACGTTTTCATCCGCCGCGCCGACACGCTGGCGGTAAGCCTTCTGGAATACAGCTTCAATTACGAGGGCGGCGTCCACGGCATGTTCGGCGTTCGCGGGCGGAACTTCGCCTCGAAGACCGGTCGGGAGCTTGAGCTTCCCGACGTTTGCCCCGACCTGCCCCGATTGGCGGGCGTCATCAGGGAACAGCTTTGCCGCGAGTACCCGGACGCTTCCTTTGCGGCGAACGGCGCGGAAGCCGTCAATCTCCTGATGGGCGCCCTCAACATTGCCTGGACGCTGGACCCCACCGGCGTATCCTTTTATTTCAATCCGTACCTGATCGGCAGCTATTCCGAGGGCATTTTCAGCACGACGGTCCTTTTTGACGAGCATCCGGAGCTTTTCGCCGAACAATACTGCCGCGCACCGAAAGCTTACTGCATGGAGTTTCGTCCGTACATTCCGGCGCGGGCGTCTTTCGCCAACGGCGACGTCGCGCAGGTCCGGGTTTTCAGTTCGGACGGCGGCCGGCGGATCAGCCTGAACGGCGTCATTCTCGACGACTGGGGCGAGACCTACGACCAGCGTCCGGTGCTGGTGAGCCTCGCCGACGGGCGTCGGTATCTGTATGTCGATGGTATTGGCGCGGGGGACGCATGGGAGCGGACTACAATCTATGACATCAACGGCGATAAGCCGGTGCTCGTCCCGATGCAGCAGCAGTTCACGCGCCGGGCGGACGTCGATGAAAACTTTGCCGAAGCGGAGCGCGGCCCGATCATGATCGACGAGAAACGGGACAAAGGGTTCGCTGTCATGGCGGATCCCGAGGATTTCAATATGACGCGCCTGAACGAATCGACGGGCAAGGCGGAGCTCTGCCAGTGCCGCGTCGGGGCGGACGGCACGCCGGAAGTGCTCTGGGTGCAGGGCCAGTCATAAGGAGAACATCATGCGGCACTGGATCCATTATCTGCTGACGACGGCATGGGGATTTGCGACGCCTGTCTTGATGGGCTGGGGCTCGCAGGAGATCATCGAGTTTTTCACGTCCGGTAAAGAACGCCTGGGGCATTCGACGCCGGTGGAATTTTTCATGCTGTTCATCGTGATCGGCGGTCTTTGTCTCGGTGCGTTCCTTGTGGCTGACCTGCTCAGCGCCGCGCTTTTCCTGCCGGAAAACGGCAAGCGGACGCGCCATTTTTTCCTTGCGCTGCTGCTCTATTTCGCCGTTTGTGTCGGCGGATGGCTCGTTCTCGCGTTGGTCGAGACGGGAATCCGTTCCGCGTTTTCATAAAGTGAGGGGGGAATCTATGGAACTCAACTGGATAGAAGGCTACAAGATATCCGTCAGAGGGGAGGACGGCACGGTGCTTCTTTCCGCGAACAGGGAAGGACTGCTGTCACTGGCGGGGCATCTCACTGCATTGGCGGAGGCGCCGCCGGGAAGCCATATTCATTTTGACGAATTCAATGCACTGGAAGAAAACTCGGTGGAGCTGATCGTGGCAAGAGTGGAATGACATTCCATTCAAATAAATCACATGGTAAAGGAGAGGATTTTTCATGCAGAAAGGCACTTTGGCAAAACGGATCGCGGCGGGGCTCTTGACGGGTCTTGTCTCGGCGGCTCTTGTTACGGGCTGCGGCGGTGGCGGCGGCAAGCCGAGCGGCGGCAGCGGCAGCGGCGCGGCAAACAACCCGCCGAAAATCGAGACGCCCGCCCGGGCGCCGGTCTCGACGCCTCCGACGATGACCTTCAAGTTCGGCCAGACCGAGGCGAAGGTCTACGAGCTGACGGGCGTCGATCTCAAGAATATCATCCGCACGAACCGAATCGTGACGATGGGCGACGATATCTTCTTCCACACTGATACTAAATATTATGAAGACAAATTGCAGCATGTGAACAAGGTCACCCTGAAGAACGAGACGATTTCCAATCTCGTCGACCTCGGCCCCAGCGGAGATATCCACGAGATGACGACGAACGGCAAGATCGTTCTTTGGCAGTCCAACCGCAAAGCCACCGAGAAAGACAAATTGGTGATCTATGACGGCAAAGAGGCCAAGGCTGCCGGCAAGTGGTCCGGCTCCCCGGAGGGCGACCCGGGCTCCGACAATTTCTATGTACTCTGGGGGCATGAGCTGCGGGAGCAGACACTCGAAAACGGGGAATGGAAGATCGGCAAGAAGCTGATCGAGGACTACCAGAAGATGGATCCGGAATTTGGGCGCGTGTCCTTCAAGAACGTCTGCGTCAAAGACGGCGAGATTTATATCCGCTATTTCCTGCCGAAGAAGGACGGCGAGAAGGAAGATACGCCGATGCTTATCGCTCTCGACAAGAACGGCAAGGAGCTTCGCCGCTATGAGGGCGTGAAGGAACTGCCGCGCGGCTGGGCCGTCACCGAAAACTATGTCGTCCATTCCGGCTCGAAGGGCGATTTCCGCGTCTACGACAGGAAGACCGCAAAGCTCCTGGGCGAGGCGAAGATCGAGATGCGTCCCTTCGTGCTCTGGACGAAGACGGGCAACGACGTGATTGTCTATGACGACCGTGCGAAGAAACTGTATCGGATTGATTTTTAAGGAATAGGAGGCGAATATCCTTGAACCTGAAAGGAAAGATCCTGAGTGCGGCGGCTGCCGGACTTTTGGCGGTATCCCTGCTGGCCGGCTGCGGCGGAGGCGGAGGCAACAGCGGCGGCAGCGGCGCGCCGAAAGTCGAGACGCCGAAGACGGCGCCGACGATGACCTTCAAATTTGGCTCGCATGAGGCAAAGGTCTACGAGCTGGCAGGCGTCGACCTTCGAAACAACATCAACACATGGGAGCTCGGCGTGTTGGGCAACGACGTTTATTTCCAGTGCGGGCGCAAACCGCCCCACATGGGCAAGGTCACG
>JAGAZS010000105.1 GCA_017939945.1 Schwartzia sp. (in: firmicutes) | reverse complement strand
GGATTCGCCGGTGCAGCCGGTAGCGTCCCGCGTCGGCCTGTTCCATGTCGCCATCGAATCCATGCGCCAACTGAACTGGCCGCTGGACGAACAGCTCGCGCTGGCAAATATGGCGATGGCCGAGTATCCGGACCAACCGGAATTTTACGGTGAGCGTGGCATGATTCTCTGCGCGATGGATCGGCTGAAGGAGGCACGAGCCTCGCTCCAAAAAGCAGCCGCACTTTATGAAACCCCGGAAGCGCCGCCTACAGCGGAAACTTATTTCAACGCCTCTTCCGCCGCAACGGTTTACGCGAGACTGGGCGAGCTGGAAGCCATCCGGGAAAACCGTGACACCGCCGAAGCTTATTTCCAAAAAGCTTTGGCCGAGGACGGAACCAACGAAGTCATCAAGGAAAAATACGAACAGTTCCTGCGAGAAATCCGTTCATAAAATTTCATTTATATATTGCAACGGTGCTGCATTTGGCGGCGCCGTTTTTGTATACATACATAATTCTATTAAATTTTCCTATGCGCAGAGCGAAGCATCTGCTATAATAATATTTATATATTGACTCGCATCCTGCGGGCAATAATACACGCGGGGCGCAGCCGCGCTTCGTCATTATGGGGGGAATATTGATGGTAACGGAGGTCACGCCTGAGTTTGTCATTACCGACGAATTGGCGCAAAAGATCGACCGGGTGCTGGACGAGCACGATCACGACGCGACGCAGATCGTCGGCGTGCTTCTCGACGTGCAGGACCTGATCGAGCAGAAGTACGTGCCCCGGCCGGTCGCCTTTTACATCGCGCAAAAATTGCCGATCAAGGTGTCCGTGATTTACGACTGCCTGACGTTCTACAACGCGCTGTCGGAAAAGCCGCGGGCAAAATATCCGGTGCAGGTTTGCCGCTCAGTGACCTGCAAGATCAACGGCAGCGACACACTCTTCCAGACAGTCAAGGACATCCTCGGCGTCGAGCCGGGCGAGGTCACTTATGACGGGCGCTTCATGATCGAGGAAGTTTCCTGTTTCGGCGCCTGCGACGTTGCGCCCGCGATCCGCATCAACGGCAAGGTGTACGGTCATCTCGACACCCCGGACAAGGTCCGCGAAGTGCTCGCGGAATTTATGTGAGGAGGCGGACGCTATGGGAAATGACGTAAGATTCATCACCAGGAATTTCGGCAAGTATGACCCCATGTCGATCGACTCCTATCTCTCCATCGGCGGCTACGCAGGCCTGAAGCGCGCGATGGCGATGGACGGCGAGGACATCGCGTCGCTGATTGCCGAGGCTAAGGTCAAGGGGCGCGGCGGCGCGGCCTACGATATGGGGCGCAAATGGTCCCAGTCCCGAGCGGTCAAGGCGCCGCACAAGGTCGTCATCTGCAACGCCGACGAAGGTGAGACCTGCACATTCAAGGATCGCGAACTGATCAAGAACGACCCTTTCAATTTAATAGAAGCAATTACGATTTGCGGTTACACGGTCAACGCGCAGGACGGATACATTTATTTGCGTGAGGAATACCGCCACTTGCGCCCGCTGCTCTTGAACGCGATCAAACAGGCGGAAGAAAAGAATCTCCTCGGCGACAATATCCAGAACGCGGGATTCAATTTCCACATCCATTTGTACTCCGGCGCAGGCGCTTATGTCTGCGGCGAAGGCACGGCGCTGATTCGCTCCATCGAGGGCAAGGCGGGCCGTCCGCGCAAGAAGCCCCCTTTTATGAAGGTCAGCGGTCTCTATGCGCTCCCCACCTGCGTCAACAACGTGGAGAGTTTTTCCATCGTGCCGCATCTCTTGATAGACGACGAGCGCGAGTATATCAGCTACGGCTCCGGCGAGTCTCTCGGCACGAAGCTCGTCAGTCTCGGCGGCAATGTTCGCCGCCCCGGCGTCTATGAGATTCCCTTCGGCACGACGGTGCGCGACATCATCTACGATCTCGGTCAGGGCATCCCCGGCGGCCAGTCGCTGCGGCTGATCCAGTTCGGCGGAGCGTCGGGCAAGATTTCCGACGGTCGCATTCTCGACACGCCGTACACCTATGACGATCTGAAGGCGGCGGGCGTCACGGTGGGCTCCGGTTCGATCCTCGTGGTCGACAGCCGCACCAGCGTCCTCGATTTTCTCCGCATGACCCAGGACTTCTTCTCCGAGGAATCCTGCGGCCAGTGCACGCCCTGCCGTGAAGGCAATCTCCATATCAAGATCATCCTCGACAAGATGGCACGGGGAGAAGCGACACAGGCGGATATCCGCGACATGAAGAAAATCGCCACGATCATGTCGATTTCTTCCCTCTGCGGTCTCGGCGAGTCGGCGCAAAACGCGCTGCTTTCCGCGATGAAGATCTTCCCGAAAATTTTTGAGATCGGAGGTGTGGCGTAATGGCGGATACGAACGAAACGAAAAAGCCCGAAATGGTCCATATCAAAATCAACAACATCCCGGTGGAGGTCCCGGCGGGAACGATGGTGCTTGCCGCCGCCAAGAAGATCGGCATTGACATTCCGCATCTTTGCTATCATCCCGACCAGGCGGTCAAAGCGAAGTGCCGCATCTGCTCGGTAGAGGTCAAGGGCAGCCGCAAGCTGTCCGCGTCCTGCACGACGGTGGTATGGGAAGGCATGGAGGTCTTCACGGACACCCAGCTGGTCCGCGACACGCAGGTGGGCATTCTCCAACTCATCATGGCTGACCATGACAAGGACTGCCTGACCTGTCCGCGCAATCACCGCTGCGAATTGCAGGAGCTTTGTGCGCGTTTCAATGTCCAGATTCCCCATGTGCCGGACGTGACGAAAAAGCGCACGACGGAAAACACGAACCCGGCCATCGTCCGCAACCCGTCGAAGTGCATAAAGTGCGGCCGCTGCTTCCGCGTCTGCAAGGACGTGCAGGGCGTCGAGGCGCTGACATTCGCGGGACGCAGCGACAACCTGATTGTCACGACGCCGTATAACCTGCCGCTGGAAAAAACGGACTGCACGCTTTGCGGCCAGTGCAGCCTCGTCTGCCCGACGGCGGCCATCGTGGAAAAGGACGACACGCAGGTCGTGCTCGACGCGCTGCAAAATCCGGAGAAGCACGTCATCGTGCAAGTCGCTCCGGCTGTGCGCGTGGCTCTCGGCGACGCCTTTGGCTATGAGGGCGGCGCAATCGTCACCGGACAGATGGTCACGGCGCTCAAGATGCTCGGCTTCGACAAGGTCTTCGACACGAATTTCAGCGCGGACCTCACGATCATGGAAGAAGGCTCGGAGCTTTTGCACCGGATTGAGAACGGCGGAAAAATGCCGATGCTGACTTCCTGCAGCCCCGGCTGGATCAATTTCATCGAAAAGCACTACCCGAATCTTTTGCCGCATCTCTCGACGGCAAAGTCCCCGATGTCGATGTTCGGCGCGATTGCGAAAACCTACTACGCGAAACACGCAGGCGTTCCGGTCAAGAACATCTTCACCGTCGCCATCATGCCCTGCACCGCAAAGAAATTCGAGGCGGCAAGGCCGGAAATGGGCCGCGACGGCATGCGCGATGTGGACGCTGTGCTGACCACCCGCGAGTTCATCAAGCTGATTCATTATGTCGGCCTTTCGTTCAAGGATCTGCCGAACAGCGAGTTCGACAGCCCGCTGGGCGTCGGCTCCGGCGCAGGCGCAATCTTCGGCGCCACCGGCGGCGTCATGGAGGCTGCGCTCCGCACCGTCTACGAGAAGGTCACGGGCAAGGAAGCGAAACCGCTGGAGTTCAACGACGTGCGCGGCTTCGAGGGCGTCAAAGAAGCGACTTACGACCTCGGCGTCCGAAAGGTCAAGGTCGCGGTCTGCCATACGCTGCGCAACGCGCGTAAGATGATGGACCGTCTCGAAAAGGGCGAATGCGACTACGACTTCATCGAGATCATGGCCTGCCCCGGCGGCTGCATCGGCGGCGGCGGACAGCCCTACGACACGACGAACGAGATCCGCAAGAAACGCATCGCGTCTCTCTACGAGATCGACAAGAACCTCCCCTACCGGAAGTCTCACGAGAACCCGGACATCATCACGCTTTACAAAGACTTCCTCGGAGAGCCGTTGTCCGACACTTCTCATCACTTATTGCACACAACGTATCATCAGGTGCATAAGCTTTACGAATTCAAATAACCCAAGTTACAGCAAGAAGCCCCCGGCAATCGCCGAGGGCTTCTTCTTATGCTCCGGGTTCAACAAATCCGTTCTTCCGCCAGTTCTTCCAGTTCCGCAATATCGCCGTCGTCGGCCAACGCATAGACGAAATCGCCCGACTGCAAGACCAGCGGTCCCGTCGGGACCAATTCCGTTTCCCCGCGCCGCACCTGCACCAACAGGCACTCCTCCGGCCATGAGATCGAGGCGACCGTCTTGCCGTCGAGACGGCTGCCTTCGCCGACGATAAGCTCCGCAATCGTCCGGTGATGCGCCATGACTTGACGAATCTTCGCCCGCGCCCTAAGCAGGCGATTCAGCAACATATCGTAGACCGGCTCGCCCTTCAGCGCGTCCGCCGTCAGATACGCGGTGATTGAAACGAAAATCAGCGCCAGCATATGATGGAACGAGCCGGTCATTTCCATGATCAGCACGCTGCCCGTAATCGGTGACCTCACGACAGCGGCGAAATAGGCCGCCATGCCGTAGACGATAAAACTCGTCGCCAGCGTCTCGTCGAAAACGCCCGCAAGCAACGCTACTTTCGAAAACACCGCGCCCGACAGCGCGCCGAGTACCAGCATCGGCAGGAAAATTCCTCCCGGAACGCCCGACCCGAAGCAAAGCATCGTGAAGGCAAATTTTGCCGCCAAAAGAAGGAGCAAAAAAGAAAGCGCAAATTCCTTCCGGATCAGCGTATCGACCAGCGCGCTGCCGCCGCCGAGCACCTCCGGCAGCAAAAACGCCAGCCCGAAGGCAAGGAAGAGCGGCAGCAGATATTTTGCCGCGCTCCATTGTTGTTGAAACGGAAATTTTTGATAGGCGTCCAGCGCAGCCTCCAGCACGCGGTTGAACACCACGCCGAGCACGCCCACGAATATTCCGAGAGGGAACAGCAGCGCGGCGTGCGCCAGCGACAGGGAGGGCAAGTCGCCGATATGGAAGACGGGCGTCATGCCGAGCATGGAGCCTGCCGCCGTCGCCGCGCTGACCGCCGCCGCTACCGTTGCCATCAGCACCAAAGGTGAAAAGCTTTTCGTCAGTTCCTCCAGACAGAAAATCACGCCGGCCAGCGGCGCGTTGAACGCCGCCGCAAGCCCCGCGCCCGATCCGGCGGTCAGCAGGAATCGTTCCTCGCTGCGCGGACGCAGCCGCAAGCGGCTGAACCATTGCCCGACGCAGGCGCCGAGCTGCACGCTTGGTCCCTCGCGCCCCAGCGACATCCCCGCGCCAATGGCCAGCACGCCGCCGACGAATTTCAGCGCCAGCACCCGCTGCGCGTTCATGCGGATCCGCCCCAAAAGGATTGCTTTCACCTGCGGGATGCCGCTGCCCGAGATCAAAGGCTCAACGGCAAGGAACTTCGCCAAAATCCACGCGATACATACCAGCAAAAGTCCCCAACCGGCAAAACCGGCGGGAAACGACTTCGCCATCCAATCAAAAAGAATCGGACGGTAAATCTCCGTCAATTCCAACAGCCACCGGAACAGGGCGACGACAACGCCGACGCCGATTCCAACCAGCGTTCCCTCGCAAAAAAGCCGCAGCCGGAACGCCCGCTCGTCAGCCAAAAAATGCAGCGCGTCCCGCATCCGATTCCAACGCAAAATCCCTCACCTCGTTTTTCTACCATACGTCTCTTATTTTCGCAGAAAAAAAATGCATTGTCCACTGTCGAACAATGCATTTTTCTCATTTCCTATTCTTTCCCGTAAAAAACTGCGTCATGCGGCGGAACAGCCATGAAACGGCGACGGCAAGATTCAACAGGAAATTTGCCGCCTGCGCCGCGATCCCCTTCGGCGCCAGCTTATTCTGCCGTCGGGACATGTACACCTTTCCTCTTCCGTTTCGCGGGCAGCTTCCGCACAAATTCCAGCGCGTCGCCAACCTTCTTTGCATTTATCGTGTCGCCCGCGCGAAATTCCCGCGCCAGCAGCTTCTCGGACAGCGGATCCTCGATCATCTTCCGGATTGCGCGCTTCAGCGGGCGCGCGCCGAACTTGAAGTCCGTTCCCTTCTCCACGAGCATCGCCTTGACCGCAGGACTCAGCATGAGCTTCATTTCCTTTTCCGCAAGCCGCGTCCGCACATCGCCCAGCAAGATATCGACAATGGCTGAAAGCTCGTCTTTGCCGAGGGCGTGGAAAACCAGCGTCTCGTCAAGGCGGTTCAGGAATTCCGGCTTGAAGACTTTTTTCGTCTCCTCCAGCACGCGTTTTTTCGCGCGTTCCTGCCCGTCCGCCGCCGTATCCCGCGCAAGGAAGCCCATGGTCGCGCCTTCGTCCTTCAGGAAGCTGGCACCGACGTTCGACGTCATGATGACCACGGTGTTCTTGAAATCGGCGGTGCGCCCCTGGCTGTCGGTCAGCCGCCCGTCTTCCATCACCTGCAGCAGGATGTTGAAAACATCGGGATGGGCTTTCTCGATTTCGTCCAGCAGGATAATCGAATACGGCTTTTTCCGCACCGCATCGGTAAGTTGTCCGCCTTCCTCGTAGCCGACATACCCCGGAGGCGCACCGACGAGACGCGAGACGGTGAATTTTTCCATATACTCGGACATGTCGAAACGGATGATCGCGTCCTCGCTGTCGAAAAGCGTTTCCGCCAGCGCCTTCGCCAGTTCCGTCTTACCCACGCCCGTCGGTCCGAGGAACAAAAACGAACCAATCGGACGTTTCGGGTCCTTGAGTCCCGCCCGCGCACGGCGGATAGCGCGGGAAAGCGCGACGACCGCTTCGCTTTGCCCGACGACCCGCTTCTTCAGCAGTTTCTCCAAGTCAAGCAGTCGCTCGGACTCCTTCGCCTCAATCTTGCGAACCGGGATGCCCGTCCAAAGCCCGACGGCTTCAGCGATGTCGTCCTCGGTCACGAGGATTTGCTCCTGCCCGCTTTCCTCCCATTCATTCTGCGCCGTTTCGAGACGCTTTTTGACCGCGCCCTCTTCGTCCCGAAGGAGCGCGGCGCGCTCGTATTCCTGTGCGTCGATGGCGCTCTCCTTTTCGACGCGGATGCGCTCCAGTTCTTTTTCCGCCTCACGGACGCCGTCTGGCTGCGCGACGGTCGTCATCCGCACTTTCGACGCGGCCTCATCCATCAGGTCGATGGCCTTGTCCGGCAGGAAACGGTCGGTGATGTACCGTTTGGAAAGGCGCACCGCCGCGTCAATCGCTTCGTCGGTAATCGTCGCCTTATGAAAATCCTCATAGGTCTCCCGCAATCCGCGCAAAATGGCGACCGCCTCGTCCGTGTCCGGCTCCTCAACCAGCACCGTCTGGAAACGCCGCACCAACGCCGCGTCCTTCTCGAAATATTTCCGATATTCCTTCAGCGTCGTCGCGCCGATGACCTGAATCTCTCCCCGTGAGAGCGCGGGCTTCAGGATATTCGCCGCGTCAAGAGAGCCCTCCGCGCCGCCCGCGCCGATCAGCGTGTGCATCTCGTCGATAAACAGGATAATATTTTTCGCGCGGCGGATTTCCGCGAGGATATTCTTCATGCGCTCCTCGAATTCACCCCGATACTTCGTGCCGGCGACAATCGAAGCCATCGACAGCGAAATGACGCGCTTGTTCCGCAGCATGAACGGCACGGCGCCGGTCGCGATGGCCTGCGCCAATCCTTCGACGACGGCGGTCTTCCCGACGCCCGGCTCGCCAATCAGAATCGGATTATTTTTCACGCGGCGTGCCAAAATCTGGATTACGCGATGAATTTCCCTTTCCCGGCCGATCACCGGATCGAGCTTTTTCTTCGCGGCCAGTTCGCTCAGCGACCGCCCGTAACGAGCCAAAAGCGGCGTACCTGTCCCCTTTTCGCTGTCCTCCTGCTCATCTTCGTCCTCGTCGTCGTCCAGCATCTCCAAAATCGTCTCCCGAAGCAGGTCAAGGTCGATTCCCAACGACGCCAAGACCCGCGCCGCCGTATTCTCGCTCTCCCGCGTCAGCGCCAGCAGGATATGCTCGGTCCCGATAAAATCATGGTCGAGCCGCTTCGCTTCCTCGACGGAAAACTGCATGACGCGCTTCGCGCTGAGCGTGTAATAAGGATTGTCCGGAGTCCCTTCCGGCGCACCCGAAATCCGCCCGACACGCGCCTGCGCAGTCTCGAACTCGACGCCGAGCTCCGCGAGCACATGCGCCGCGAAGCTCTCCTGCTCATGCAGGAGACCCAGCAATAAATGTTCCGGACCGATATGGCTTTTTCCCCGTTCCAATGCTTCCCGCTGCGCAAATTTCAGCGCCGCGATGGCATGGGGCGTGAATTGGTTGTTCATGTTGATTTCTCCTGTCCCGGCACGCCGCCCGCAAGGATTTCCCGCACGACGGCGGCGCGTTTCCGGTCAATTTCCGTTTGCGATAAATTGTCGTTTCCGGCAAGGTTTTTCAGATAGCTGGGACGGCTGGCAATCAAAAGCTCCGAAGAGCATTTTGCCGTCGCCTCGTGCAGCAGGCCGAGGTCGAGCCCCAGCCGCACCTTGCTGATCAGCTCCAGCACTTCGCTTTCGCCGAGGGAACGGGCATATTTCAACACGCCGAAGGAACGCCAGACAGCGTCCTCCAGCCTGTCCTTGGACGTCATGGCCAAGGCCTTCCGCGCCCGCCGCTCGTTGTCGATAATCTGCATCGCCGCATTCATCAGGTTTTCGATAATTGCCTGCTCCGTGAAGCCCAGCGTCAACTGATTTGACACGGCGAAAATATTCCCGACGGTCTCGCTGCCCTCGCCATACAGCCCGCGCACCGAAAGACCGAGCTGCTGTGAAATGTTGATGATATTGTTGATATTCCGCGTGTAGACGAGCCCCGGCAAATGGAGCAGCACCGTCGCCCGAAGTCCCGTGCCGAGATTCGTCGGGCAGCTCGTCAGATACCCCATCTTTTCGTCGAAAGCGACGTCCAGCGTTTCCTCCACCGCATCATCGACACGAAAAGCCAAATCCAGCGGCGTCCGCAAATCAAGCCCCGAAGCCATTGCGTGAATCCGCAGATGGTCGTCCTCGTTCACGAGAATGCTGCACTTGCGGTCCTTGCTGATAAACGCGCTGCGATAAGCGGGATTCTGAATCAGCCGCTTGCTGATCAGCTGCTTTTCCGCCAACACTTCACGCTCCATTTGCGTCAAAGCGTCCATACCCACAGCGTCGAAGGACTGCCCCGCCGTTTCCTCGATGCGGCTGAAAACCGACGCCGCCCTGTTTTGCACCTCGGCCAGCTGCTGCCTGTCCGCGCGGTTTGGGAAAGGAAGGCGCGCGAAATTCCGCGCGAGGCGCACACGGCTCGCCAATACCACGTCTCCCGCTTCGCCCTCATGCCCGAACCAGGAAAGGCGATAATCGCGGTAAAGATCATGCACGGCCATCGGCTTCGCCCCCCTTCTCTTCGGCGGCAATCTGCCGTTCCAGTTCGCGAATCTTGTCGCGGTACTCGGCGGCCTTTTCATAAGCCTCGCTCTGTACAGCCTCCGCCAACTGCTCCTTCAGGAGCGCAATCTCATGGCGCACCACCAGCACGCCGCCGGAGCGGCGCGGAATCTTCCCGCTGTGGGTGCTGGACCCGTGAATCCGCTTCAGGAGCGGCGCAAGCTGAGTGCGGAACGTGTTGTAGCAGACGCTGCACCCGATCTTGCCCGTATGGGCGAAATCCTGAAGCGTCATACCGCAGTTCGGGCAGACCAACCCGCCCTCCGTTTTTCCTTCCTTTTGTTCCGGCGGCTGACGGAACAGCCCTTTCAGGAAATCGTTGACCGTAAAATTCCGCGCGTCCGGCGACGGCATGAAATTCTGGTATCGCGCCGCGCATTCCTCGCAAAGATTCTTATCCATTTTCCCCTCGGGACTGATCTGCGTGATATGGATACACGCCTCGTTCCGATGGCAATCGTCGCACAACATTCAATAATCCCCCTCAATAATTACGAAAGTCTTTCCAGCGTCATGAACAGCGTCCGAAGCAGCCGTACACGTTCCTCCGGCTCCATCGTCTCATACGCCGTCTGCGCCGTCGTCAGCAGCAGCGCCGCTTCTCGGTTCGTGATCATCTGGTGCTTCAAAAGGTATGCAATCATCGACTGCACGACGGAAAAGTCCGTGTCCTCGTCGATTTTTTCCTGCATATCCTGATAGACAAGTTGGCGCATCGGCACCTGCGCGATCCGGATAAAACCGCCGAGACCGCGCCGGGACTCCACACGGAATCCCCGCGCCGGCGTGAACCGCGTGGACAACACATAGCTAATCTGCGACGGCGCGCAGGAAATCTTGTCCGCAATCTCCGTGCGCCGAAGCTCCACATGTCCGTCCTCCTGCGCCGCAAGCTGCCGCAGGATATAGCTTTCAATCAAATCCGCGATATTGCTCATAACAATCACCTTCAATAAAATTCACCGCAAGTCTTGATTGACTATTTGACTTTTATATATTATATGCGACGGCACGACATTTCGCAAGTGATTTTTCGGAAACGCGCCACAAAAAAACGCCGGCGAGCAACCCCCAACCGGCGCCTATTATTTGTCCACGCTATTTTTTTCGTCCTTGTCCCAAAAATGCGTGCGCACTTGATGATAGATGGAATATATCGCCACAGGGAAGCCCAGCGCGATGCCCGCGATGGTTCCCTTCGGCGCGATATTGAAAAAATCGTCCGCCTTCCTGCCAAGCCAAATGCACGCAAGCACCGTTGCCGCGATGGAAGTCCCGATGCCCGTAAAATACGTAGCTGCCCAAAGCCGACGCAGCAGCTGCCTGCGCCTGTCTTCTTTCTCGTCCGTCATGCGAAGGGAACCGGCGGCGTTTTTCGTTTCC
>JAGAZS010000104.1 GCA_017939945.1 Schwartzia sp. (in: firmicutes) | reverse complement strand
CTGGGAGGCGACTCCGTGGACGCGCAAAAATATTTGAAAATCGCCATTTTCGGCGTCATCTGCATCGTCATTTCCGTCGTGACCTACGGCATCTACATCAACGACGCCAGCCGCCGCCATATCGAGAAGATGGAGGCGGCGCAATATACGGTGTTGCCCGTGGCGTACGTCGGCTACCGGGAATTCCACGTCTTCGCCGACGACATCAATTTCACCGTGCGCGCGCCCTGGACGATCGACATCCCGCGCAGTACGAGGGCGTGCTGGACGAAGTCCGCGTCATGAAGAGCCAGCGCGTGGAAGAGGGCGAGGTCCTGGCCACGATGACCAATACCGACATCCTGGCGCAGACCGCTTCGGCGGAGGCGGACATCGAGGCGGCTCGGGCGCAGTTCATCAACGCGGAGCAGACCGTGAACCGCTATCAATATCTGGTCGAGCACAACGCCATTTCCAGGCAGGAATACGACAGCGCCGTGGCCCAGCGGGACGCCGCCCGGGCCCAGATGGAGAGCCGCATGGCCAAGCGCGACCTGATGCTCTCCGAGCAGAGCAAGATGACGATCACCGCGCCGCGCGGCGCGAACATCATCCAGGTCTACCGCGAGTCGGGCAGATACGTCCGCGCCGGCGAACCGATTTTCATGCTGTCGGACCTCCACAATCTGACGGGGCGTTCCGTGGTTCCCCATGTCTTATTCCAGCAGCTTCTGTCGGTCGGGGACCGGTTCATCATGGAAATCCAGCCCCACCGGCTGACGAACAAGGCGTACCCTTTCGGCGAGACGTCGCTGCCGAAAACGACGCTGAAGCTCAATCAGTTTTATATGAGCATTGTCTCGGTCGTGCCGGACCCAGACGCCGACACCGATTTCCACGAGGTGACATGGCACGTGGAAAATCCCACGGGCATCCTGGAGCCGACCTATTACGACAGCGTGAGGATCATGTCTAAAAATACGATCCGCAAGCTGGCGGTCCCGGACAAGGCCGTCCACAAGGACGCGAAGACAGGGAACGATTATGTCTACACTTTAAGCGACGAGTCCCGCCTCGTGCGGCGGGAAATCACCTGCGGCATCGAGGGCGACGGTCTGACGGAAATCGTCTCCGGGCTGTCCGAGGGTGAGCCGGTGGTGGTGGCCGATCCTTCGGTCTACACCGAGGGAATGAAAGTGGGAGCGAAGGAATATGAGTTCTAGCCAGATTTTCCAGCAGAAGGCGCTGGACAAGCTGAAGCGGCCGGAAAAAGCCGGCGCGCTTTTTTCCATCACGACCTCCACGGGCTGGATTGCGCTGGCCGCGGTGGGCATCGCATTGTTCTCGGTGCTTGTATGGGCCTTTTTCGGCGTGATGGCGGAGCAGGTGGTCGGCTACGGCGTCATCACCGACGACAGCGGCGTCACCAACATTTCCCCCATCAGCGGCGGGCGCATCGTGGAGATGCGCTACAAGACCGGGGATGTGGTCAAAAAAGGCGACGTAGTGGCGGTCATCGAGCAGACGCAGCTGGAGCAGCAGGTCTACCTGAATGCCGAGCAGGCGCACGCCGCCACCAGCTACGACGATATGCGCGCGCGCACGGCCCAGCTCGCTTCGGCCAAAGAAGAGCTGCAGCACCAGGGACAGGTCATCAGCCCCTACGACGGCATCGTTACATCCCAGCGCATGCGGGAGGGCCAAATCGTGCAGGCGGGGGCGCCGATTTACGACGTGGACGTGACGGAATCCCAGGACATGGTCGGAATCATTTTCGTTCCGGCGTTGACGGGCAACAAGCTGAAGCCCGGCTCGGTGATCCAGGTCTCCCCCGGCGCCATCGACTCGTCGCTGTACGGCTCGCTGGTCGGCAAGGTCATCGAGCTTTCACCGTACCCGGTGAACAGCGACCGCGTGGTCTACTGGACGGGCAACAAGGAGTTTGCCAACTGGGTGCTGCAAAAATGCGGCGGCGCGATCATGGAAGTCCGGGTCGAGCTGACCCGGGACAACGACTCGAAGTCCGGCTACCTCTGGACGACGCTGGAAGGACCAAAGGAGACAATCACGGAGGGAATGACCTGCACCGCCACGGCCATCGTGGACAGGAAGTCCCCGTTCGCCTATGCGTTCGACAAGATGGGGCAATGGCTGAGGACCGACTGATATGAGCAGCATAATAAAATCGCTTTGGGACCGCCTGCCGGATTTCGATTCCTTCATTCACGGCCGGAAACGGAAAAAGACTCCCGTTGTCCTTCAAATGGAGGCGGCGGAATGCGGTGCAGCGTCCCTCGGCATTATCCTGGGCTATTACAAAAAATATATGCCGCTGGAACAGCTTCGCGAGCTTTGCGGCGTCAGCCGCAACGGCAGCAACGCGAGCAACGTGATAGCGGCGGCGGAAACCCTCGGCATGAAGGCGGAGGGCTTTTCCTATGCGCCGGAAGAGCTGAAAAAGCTGATCCCGCCGTTCATCATCCATTGGGAGTTCCATCATTTCCTCGTCTTCGAGGGCTACGACGAAAAAACCGGCGAAGTTTTCCTGAACGACCCGGCGGTCGGCCATCGTTCAGTCCCCTGGGACGTATTCGAGGAAAGCTTCACCGGCGTCACGATCATATTGCGTCCCGACGAGGGCTTCGTGCAGGACGGCGAGCCGGAAAGCGTCTGGATGACGCTGCTCTCCGATATCCTGGAGGACCGCCGCGCCCTCGCCTTCATACTCGGCGTCGGCCTTTGCCTGTCCCTGGTCAACCTCGGCGTGCCGCTGATCTCCCAGACCTTCCTGGACGACGTGCTGACCTACAAGCACAGGGATTGGCTTTTCGACGTGCTGTTGTCGCTGTTCATCGCGCTGGTGCTGACGCTGACGCTGACTTTCCTGCGCTCCTGGTGCCTGCTCCGATGGCAGGGACAAATGACGATACAGGATTCCTCATCGTTCCTCGCCTATGTGCTGAAGCTCCCCGTGGCGTTCTTCCAGACGCGCTATTCGGGCGAGATCGCGTCCCGCGTACAGTTCCACGAATCCATCGCGAATTTTGTCACGGGAAATCTCGCCACCACCGTGCTGGATATCGGAATCGCTTTGTTCTATCTTTTCCTGCTGGTGCTTTACAATTTGAAGCTGACCGTCATCGGCGTCGTCTTCACCGCACTGAACATCTTCGTGACTTACACCAGCTATCAATGGCTGAAAGAGCAGCGCATGAAACTCACGCAGGAACAGGGCAAGCTTTACGGTATCAGTGTGTCGGGCATCGCCACCATCGAAACCCTGAAGGCCAACGGCAACGAGGACGATTTCTTCGTCAAATGGGCCGACGCCAACGCGCGTTTTTTGACGATGAGCCAAAAACAGGAATATTACAGCCTGTTCATCAATTTCGTGCCGGCGGCCCTCAGCGGCGTCAACGGCGCGGTCGTCATGGCGGAAGGCGGCTTCTCGATCATGGACGGCCTGATGTCCGTCGGTATCTTCGTCGCGTTCCAAAACCTGATGTCCAATTTCCAGGCGCCGATCAACCGCATCACCTCCATGTCGCAGGACATCCAGCAGGCCAGCTCCCAGATGATGAAAATCAACGACGTCTACCGCTACCCCCTCGACGAGGAAAAGGAGCTGACCGAGGACGTCATGAAGACCCTGCCGCCGAAGCTCACCGGACGGCTGGAGCTGCAGAAGGTGAATTTCGGCTATTCCCACACGCTGCCGACGCTGATCAAGAAGCTGAACCTGAAGCTGGAGCCGGGGCGCCGCGTCGCCATCGTCGGCAAGAGCGGCAGCGGCAAGTCCACGCTGGCAAAGCTGGTGTCCGGCCTCTATCAGCCCTGGTCCGGCGAAATCCTGTTCGACGGCGTGTCGTCGAAGGATATTCCCCGCGAAGTCTTCGCCCAGTCCGTGGCCGTGGTCGAGCAGGAAATCTTCCTGCTGGAAGGAACGGTCGCTGAGAATATCGCGCTGTTCAACCCGAACGTGCCGCGAAGGGACATCATCCAGGCGGCGAAGGACGCCATGATCCACGAGGACATCTCGCTGATGCGCGGCGGCTACGACGCCATGCTCGAAGAGGGCGGCTACAACCTGTCCGGCGGCCAGCGGCAGCGCATGGAAATCGCAAGGGCATTGGCGGCGAACCCGTCGCTGTTGATCCTAGACGAAGCCACCAGCGCCCTCGACCCGATCACCGAGCAGGAGATTATGAAAAACGTGCGGCGACGCGGCTGCGCCTGCTTCATCGTAGCCCACCGCCTCTCCACCATCCGCGACTGCGATGAGATCATCGTACTGCAAAAAGGAAGAGTAGTGCAGCGCGGCACCCACGAGAGCCTGATGGAAGAGGACGGGTACTACAAGAAACTGATCCAGAGCTATTGATTTTTCTCCTAATCGCCAACTTTCTCCTAAAATATGGTATAATTTAGGAGAAAATATTAAGGAAACGACGAATAAGTCAATTCGTGCATCTGTCGATGGATTTTTTCGGCTGTCTAGGAAAGGCTCTCGAAGGCGTAGCATCGCTACGTCGAGAGGGCATTGACAACGACAGCAGGAAAAAGACCCGGTAGCGAAACAGTCCAGTGGACTGTTTCGCGGAGTGATTTGTTCGGCGTTTCCTTGAATAGGAGAACGGCTGATGAGAAATTTTGATTACAGCAAATACAAAACATGCCGCTGGGATAACGAGATCCTGAATTATCTTGCCCGGATACACGAATACAAAGGAAAACAGGATCTCTTTCTGCAGCAGAAGCCTTTGGAACTGGAAAAGCTGGTGGAAGTCGCAAAGGTGCAGTCCATCGAATCTTCCAATCGAATCGAAGGCATCGTGACGACGGGCACCCGGCTCGGACAACTTGCGAAAGAAAAAACGGCGCCGCGAAACCGGAACGAGAAAGAAATCGCCGGTTATCGCGACGTCCTGCGAACGGTGCATGAGAATTACGAGTTTATTCCCGTCACCGGAAATATCATCCTCCAGCTGCACAGAGAGCTGATGCAATACGCCGACACGGGAAACGGCGGCAGATATAAGATGACGCAGAATTATCTGCGGGAAACAAGACCGGACGGCACGGAATTTATCCGCTTCACGCCGGTGCCTCCCTATGAGACCGAGCCGTGCGTCCGCGCCATTTGCGAAAACTACCGCCGCATAGCCGAAGACTCATCGGTGGATTCCCTGCTCGTCATTCCCGTATTCCTCCACGACTTCCTCTGCATCCATCCCTTCGACGACGGCAACGGAAGAATGAGCCGCCTGCTGACGCTGCTGCTGCTGTACCGGGCTGGATATATGGCGGGAAAATATATCAGCCTCGAGAAACACATCGAAAAAACCAAGGACGCGTATTACGACGCCCTGGAAGAAGCCTCCGCCGGTTGGCACGAGGAAAAAGACGATCCGACGCCCTTCGTCAAATATATGCTCGGCGTCGTGCTTGCCTGTTACCGGGAATTCGAGACCCGCATGGAGCTGATCGGCGGGAATACGAAAATCACGGAAACAGGCAAAGGAAAGAAAAAGCTCGTAACGACAAAAAGCAGCGCCTACGATATCGTAAAGGCTTCCGTGGACGGCAAGATCGGCAAATTCACCAAACGGGAACTCGCCGAAATCTGCCCCAGCATCAGCGAAAAATCCGTGGAGGCGTCGCTGAAAAAGCTCGTTGACGAGGGATATGTGAAAAAATATGGGGTTGGAAGAAATACGTTTTACGCAAAAAGTTAGGCAAACGAAAAAGCATTGATCCATCGTGACATAAAAAAGACGAACAGATG
>JAGAZS010000103.1 GCA_017939945.1 Schwartzia sp. (in: firmicutes) | reverse complement strand
CTTGCCTGCGGCTGATCGGTAACGTCAACCTAGTAATAGTATAGTATATTTTCAGAAAACAGTAAAGCTTTTATGAGGGCATAGCGGATTTGACAGGAAGCAGGGAAAAACAAATCGTTTTCCTCTTGCAATTGAAAACGGGCTGTGCTATACTATGCCCGTGATAAAGAAAGCACGGCAATGAAGCCATACGGATCGGCGCGAACGGCGCACGATGTTCGTGTGGCGTTTTTTAGTTTTCCGTGCAAACCGGAACATCGGAAAGGCGGTAATCAAAATGGATGATCTGTTGTATGTAATTCCCGCGAACACCCCGAAGAACAAAATCGCGAGCATGCTGAAATCCCATCCGGAAATCAAGTTCGTCTCGCTGGTCGGCATCGACCTCGCCGGCAACGATACCGACGAGAAAATCCCGATGCGAATTTTCCTGAAGGATATGGACGAATTTTACGCGGGCACCGCGGTACAGACCGACGGCTCCTCGGTGGTACTGCCGGGCATCGCCACGCTGAACAACGCGAAAGTCGACATGCCGATCGACCCGTCGGTCAACTGGTTCGTCGATTACAATTACGAGCATTACGACGACGAGACGGAGCGTCCCGTTGGTACGCTGCGGATTCCCGCGTTCCTGATCCATGAGGGCAAGCGCGTCGACTCCCGCGCGGTGCTGGCGGACACGCTGGAATTCGTAAAAAAGGAGCTGCTCGCCCTTTTCAAGAAGCATTCGAAGCTTTCCGGTCTCGAGCATGTAAACGGCGCGGAGGTTGCCGACATCAAGTTCACATCGGCGACGGAGCTGGAATTCTGGGTCAAGACGCCGCTGGAGGAAGCGGACATCGCCGAGATGAGCGCCTCCCAGGTCATGCAGGAGCAATACTGGCAGAGGACCCGCGGCGCGGTGCGCACGGCCCTCGAGCAGAGCGTTCTGCTGGTCGACAAGTACGGCCTGAAAATGGAGATGGGACACAAGGAGGTCGGCGGCCTCAAAGGCCATATCAACGAGGCGGGCGCCATGTCTCATGTCTGCGAGCAGCTCGAAATCGACTGGCAGTTTGCCGACGCGCTGCAGGCGGCGGACAATGAGCTCCTCGTCCGCACGCTGGTCAAGGAAGTTTTCCGTGAGAACGGCCTCGAAGTCAATTTCAAGGCGAAACCGATGATCGGCCTCGCGGGCAACGGCGAGCACACCCATATCGGCATGGCGGCGGTCATGAAGGACGGCTCCATTGTGAACCTGTTCGCGCCGAAAGAAATGAAGAAGGACTTTTTGAGCGCGGTGGGCTACGGCGCGATCATGGGCCTTCTGACAAACTACGAAGCCATCAATCCGCTGGTCTCGGCCACGAACGATTCGCTGAACCGCCTGAAACCCGGATTCGAAGCGCCGGTCTGCATTGTGACCTCGCTGGGCAACACACCGGAAATCCCGTCGAGAAACCGCACGATTCTTGCGGGTCTCGTCCGTGACGCCCAGAACCCGCTGGCGACGCGTTTCGAGCTTCGCGCCTGCAACCCGTACACGAATACGTACCTCGTACTGGCGGCCGTCT
>JAGAZS010000102.1 GCA_017939945.1 Schwartzia sp. (in: firmicutes) | reverse complement strand
GTCTTTCAACAGGTCTTCCAGCTTGTCGAGATAGACCATATTCGGCCCGTCGGAAAGCGCCTCCTCCGGAGTGTCATGGACCTCCATGAACAGCGCGTCGACGCCGGCGCCGACCGCGGCCCTTGTCAGATATTCGACATACTCGCGGTTGCCCGAGGACGCCGTGCCGAGACCGCCGGGAATCTGCACGCGGTGAGTCGCGTCGAAGACCACCGGGTAGCCGAAAGAGCGCATGATCGGAAAACTTCTCATATCGACGACGAGATTGTTGTAGCCGAAAGAAGCGCCGCGCTCGGTCAGCATGATGTTCGGGTTGCCTCCCTCGAGGATCTTGTCCACCACGTTCCGCATATCCTTCGGCGAAAGGAACTGGCCTTTCTTGACATTGACGGGTTTTCCGGTCAGCGCCGCCTGATAGACAAGGTCGGTCTGACGGCAGAGGAACGCCGGAATCTGCAGGATATCGACGACCTCGGCAGCGGGCTTTGCCTGCGCCTCGGTGTGGATGTCGGTGATCACCGGGACGTCCAGTTCCTTCTTGATCTGCGCAAGGATTTCCAGCCCCTTTTCGAGACCGGGCCCGCGGAAGCTGTTGAAGGCCGAACGGTTCGCCTTGTCAAAGGACGCCTTGAAAACGTAGGGAATGCCCAACCGTTGGGTAATGGCCTTGATTTCCCTGCCGATGTAGAGCGACCGTTCCAGTCCCTCCAGCACGCAAGGTCCCGCAATCAGCGCCAGCGGATTCCCCGCCCCGATCTCAAAATCCCTGATCTTGACCGTGTTCATGATTTCGCCGCCTCCTCTTTTTCATTCATTGCCTTATATATCTCATTGACCTTCGCCAGATCCTCCGGCGTGTCCACGCCGACGAACCGGGCGTTTGTCACGATGCATTTGATCCTGTATCCGTTTTCCAGCGCCCGAAGCTGCTCCAGCGACTCCGCCCGTTCCAGCGGCGTCGGCTTCATCTTCGCGTAGGCCAGCAGGAACTCCCGACGGTACGCGTAAATGCCGATGTGCTTGTAAACGGGCGTCCCGGCGTCGTTTCTCGGATACGGGATCAGCGACCGGGAAAAATACAGGGCGTAACCGTTCTTGTCCATGACCACCTTGACGTTGTTCGGGTTCTTTTGATCCGCTTCCTCCGTTATCGGCGTCGCCACCGTCGCCATCTGCAATCCGTCGTCATTCTCGAAAGCGCGGCCCAGCTCGTCGATCAGCGACGGCTCGATCAAAGGCTCGTCCCCCTGCACGTTGATGATCAAATCGACGTCGGGATTCGCCGCCGCAACCTCCGCAAGGCGATCGGTGCCCGTCGGGTGATCCTTTGCCGTCATCATCGCGCGGCCGCCGTGAGATTCCACCGCCTGCAAGATCCGCTCGTCGTCCGTGGCCACGAGGACGCCGGACAAAGTCTCGGCCTGCGAGGCCCGGTCGTAAACCCGGCAGATCATCGGTTTTCCGGCGATGTCTTTCAGCGGTTTCCCCGGCAGCCGGGTGGACGCGTAACGCGCCGGTATCACACAAAGGATTTTCATGCCGACAGCCTCTCATTTCTTTTCATTTTCTCTTTCAGGCTTTCTTTCATAAGATGGATGAATTCTTCCTCGCCGTCGCGGAACGTGACCTCGACGCTGACAACATAAATCGGTATCTTGAAATCGGCCCGCTCGCGCAAGAGTTCCGCGGGTACCTTGACCGCGTCCTTCTCGGTGATCACGATGGCCTCCACGTCGAGCAGCTGCGCCTGCGCCGCCACGTCCAGCATTTCCTGCACCGTGTAATCGTGATGGTCGGGGAATCGCAGGCTCTCGATGACCACCGCGCCGATATCGGAAAGCGTCTGCTCAAAGGACGCCGGATTGCCGATAGCCGAGACCGCCATGACGCGCTTGCCGCGCATCTCGGCGACGTCGACGCCGGGGCTGGCGATGTTGTTCGCCCATTCCTCGAACCGGATGAAGCCCTTCGGCTGATGGACGCTCTCGACGACGAGCGCATGCCCGTTTTCTTCCTGGATGATGCGATGAATATAATCGCGCGAAGCGTCCGTCGCCTGATCGACCTTTGTCAGCAGGCAGACGTCGGCGCGGTCGATATGAGAAATCGGCTCGCGGAGCGTGCCGCGCGGCAGGATATAGCTGTTGCCGAACACGTTCACGGCGTCAATCAGCAGGATTTCCATATCGCGCTCCAGCATCCAGTGCTGATAGCCGTCGTCGAGGATCGCCACCTCGGCGCCGAAATGCTC
>JAGAZS010000101.1 GCA_017939945.1 Schwartzia sp. (in: firmicutes) | reverse complement strand
GTACGCGGACAGGAAGAGGTCAAGATCCTGCCTCGGGTTTCCGGCGCGATCGTGGAGAAATATGTGCATGGCGGCCAGTTCGTCAACGAAGGGCAGCCTCTCTATCGCATCGATCCGCGCCAGTACGAGGCGGCGGTGCTTTCCGCCCAGGCGACCTTGGCCCAGTCCCAGGCCACGCTGGACAACGCGAAAATCGACTTGCAGCGTGACGAAGAGCTTTTGGCTTCGGCGGCGATTTCCGAACAGACGGTGACGACCCAAAGGGAGCGAGTCAACGAGTACGAAGCCGTGGTGGCGGCGAATGCCGCGCTGCTTCAGCGGGCGCAGGACAATCTCGACGATACCGTGGTCTACGCGCCGATGTATGGGCGGCTCGACGTCAACGACGTGGCGGTGGGCACTTACGCCACGTCGGGGCAGACGAGCCTCGTGACTATCGGCACGGTGGACCCGGTCTATGTGCAGTTCAGCATTTCCGAGACCCAGTATTTGAAGTTCATGAATCTCCATTCGCTGAACGCGGGGGAGATGGGGTCCGCTACGGTGAGCATCACGCTGACGGACGGCAGCATGTACCCGCAGAAAGGCCGCCTTGTGCAGGCGGACCGCGCCCTTTCCGAGAACACGGGTACGCTGACGGTGAAGGCACTGTTCCCGAATCCCAGCGGTATTCTCCTTCCGGGGATGTTCGCCCGGGTGCGCCTCGGCGGCGAGACAGTGCCGGGGGCGATTCTCGTACCCCAGCGCGCCATCCAGCAGGTCTTGGACAAGACATTCGTGCTGGTGGTGGGCGACGACGGCAAGTCCCAGGCCCGCAGCGTGGAGCTGGGCGAGAAGGTCGGCAGCTATTACATCGTGACGAAGGGCGTCACGGAAAACGACAATGTGATTGTTGAGGGCCTCACGAAATTGCAGGACGGCATGGATCTTCAGGTCACTACGGTGACACCGCAGGAAATGGGCTTCACGCTGGAAGCGTCCCCCTCTGTTACGGACAGGAAATAAGGGGGAGCCACGATGCCACGATTTTTCATAGAACGTCCCATTTTCGCCATCGTTATCGCGATCCTGATGGTGATTATCGGCGCGATCGCGGGTTTCAACCTGCCGATTGCCCAGTACCCGCAGATTTCCCCGCCGACCATCAATGTCTCCACGACTTATACCGGCGCCAGCGGCAAGGTGGTCAACGACACCGTGGCGCAGGTCATCGAGCAGAAGGTCAACGGCACCCAAGGCATGGACTATATGGATTCCACCTCGGACGACAGCGGCCAGTACAAGCTGAATGTCTACTTCGAGCTGGGAACCAACGGCGACATGGACTCGGTCCTCGTGCAGAACAATGTCTCCCGCGCCAATTCCAGCCTGCCCTCCGAGGTCACGGCCTACGGCGTCACGACAAAAAAATCGTCGCAGGACATGACGCTGGTCGGCGCGCTTACCTCGCCGAACGGCAGCTATGACCGGAATTTTATCAAGAATTACCTCGATATTTACTTGGTGGACCAAATCAAGCGCGTCCACGGCGTCGGCGACGTCAACGTCTTCGGCACCGACTACACGATGCGCGTCTGGCTGAACCCGGACAAGATCGCCGAGCTGAATATCACGATTTCCGACGTAGTGAACGCCATCCGCGACCAAAACGTGCAGGCGGCGGGCGGCACGGTGGGCATGCTCCCCGCGCCGGATACGCAGGAGCGCCAGTACACGGGCATCGTGCAGGGGCGCCTCGAAAACCCGGAGGACTTCAAGGACGTCATCGTCAAGGCCGGGGAGAACGGCTCCTTCGTCCGTCTCGGCGACATCGCCCGCATCGCCCCCGGCGAAATGCAAAGGGCTATCGAGACCTCGACGAACGGCGAGCCTTCCGTCGGTTTCGCCATCATGCTGACCGACGACGCCAACGCTATGGAGACCGTGGCGGGAGTCAAGAAGGTCATCGAAGATGCCAAGGCGAACTTCCCGCCGGATTTGGCCTATATCCAAATCATCGACAACACGAAATTCATTACCGCGTCGCTGAATGAGGTCGCGCATACCTTCTTCGAGGCGCTGGTTATCGTCATGGTCGTCGTGTTCGTTTTCCTGCAAAGCTGGCGCGCGACGCTGATCCCGATGCTGGCGGTGCCGGTGTCGTTGGTGGCGACTTTCGGCGCGTTCATCCTGCTCGACTTCACCATCAACACGCTGACGCTGTTCGCGATGGTGCTGGCCATCGGCCTCGTCGTTGACGACGCGATTGTCGTCATCGAGAGCGTCGAGGAGCACATGGAGAAAGAGCATCTTTCTCCGAAGGAAGCGACGCAGAAAGCCATGGATGAGGTGCAGGGGCCGGTCGTGGCCATCGCCTTCGTCCTCGCGGCGGTGTTCGTGCCGGTGGCGTTCCTCGGCGGCATGATGGGCGTCCTCTACAAGCAGTTCGCGCTGACCATCGCCGTGTCCATGGCGCTCTCCGCGTTTATCGCGCTAACGCTGACGCCTGCGCTCTGCGCGACGATGCTGAAGCCCCACGACCCGAACGCGAAAAAAGGCTTCTTTGATAAATTCTTTGACAAGTTCAACGAT
>JAGAZS010000100.1 GCA_017939945.1 Schwartzia sp. (in: firmicutes) | reverse complement strand
GTATGGGAACGGGCCTGCGCCAGCACGAGAAAATGCCCTCCGTCCCGCGCAGGCGCATACAAGCTCGCCTGCGCCTGGGCAAGGTCGGCGATAAAGGTCAGCCCTTCGCCGATGTTTTTCAAAAGCTCCGCCTGTCGTCCGCTGATCCCCGTATGCGCCCGGCAAAGCCCGCGAATATCGTCCATATCGCCGCCCCCTTTCCAAACAAAAGCCCCGCGCCCCCGGAACAAGAATCGCTCCGCGGCGCAAGGCTTCATTGCCGTCCTTTCTGCTTTTCGTGAAAAGTATAGCATGACGGTTTTTCATTGTCTACGCGGCAAACGGATGTATTTTTGTATACATCGGGACAACGCGGGACATATTATGCTTCCTTGTCCTGCAGGGCGTCGAATCCTTCCTCGCCCGTGCGGATCTTGACGACGTTGTCCACCGTGGAAACAAAGATCTTGCCGTCGCCGTAATGGCCCGTATAGAGAGCGCGCTTTGCAGCCTCCACGATGTCTCTCGGCGGGATTGCCGATACCACGAGGTCGACCTTGATCTTCGGCAGCAGCCGCGAAGCGACATGCGCGCCGCGATACATCGTGTGGCCTTTTTGCAGGCCGTAGCCGAGCACCTGTGTGACCGTCATGCCTGTGATGCCGAGCTTTTCCAGCTCCGATTTCAAAACGTCAAAACGTTCCCGCGAGGTGACGATGGAAACCCTTGTCAGCGCGTGGCCGTCTGCACTCTGCACCGCAACGTGGGGAACGGACGGCACGGTGCTGACAATCGGCGCGGGCGCGGCGGCCATTCCCGGTGTTTCCGCCGCCGGCATGAAATCGGCATAAGCGGAAGCCAGACCGTGCTCCTCATAGTCGAGGCCGATGATTTCCTCTTTCGCCGTCACGCGCAGCCCCATCGTATTTTTCAGCACGGCAAAGACGATCGTGATCATCACGGCGACGAAAGCCGCGACGCTGACGACGCCAAGAACCTGAATGAAGAAAAAATCCGTTTTGCCCGTGTAAAGCAGCCCGTCCTTGACCGCAAACAGACCTGTCAAAATCGTACCCAACGCGCCGCAAACGCCATGCACCGCCGACGCGCCCACCGGGTCGTCAATCTTAAGCTTCTGGTCGATGAACTCCACCGCGAAAACCACAACGACGCCGGCAATCACGCCGATGGCGAAAGCGCCCGCCACGCTGACGAGGTCGCAACCCGCCGTGATGGCCACAAGGCCCGCCAAGGAACCGTTCAGCGTCATCGAAACGTCTGGCTTACCATATCGGATCCAGGTCAGCAGCATAGTCGTCGTAGTCGCCGCCGCCGTCGCCATGTTCGTCGTGACGAAAATCAGGCTCGCCGTTTCCAGCGTCTCGTCGCCAGTCATAGAAACCGTCGAACAACCGTTGAACCCGAACCACGCGAACCAAAGAATGAACACGCCGAGGGCCGCCAATGTCAGGCTGTGGCCGGGAATCGCGCTCACCGAGCCGTCTTCTCCGTACTTTTCTATGCGGGCGCCGAGCATTTTCGCACCGATCAGCGCGCAAACGCCGCCGACCATGTGCACCGCCGTGGAGCCGGCAAAATCATGAAAGCCCATTTCCGCGAGCCAGCCGCCGCCCCAGATCCAATGCCCGGACACCGGGTAGATTAAAAGACTGATGGCGAGACTGTAAACGCAATAGGTCGAGAACTTCGTGCGTTCCGCCATCGCGCCGGAGACGATGGTCGCCGAGGTCGCGCAGAAGACCGTCTGAAAAATGATAAATGCCATCTTCGGGTATCCGGCGTCGCTGCCGACGTCCCAACCCGTAATGAAAAAATCCGGTATCCCGATGAATCCGCCCACGTCCGTGCCGAACATCAGCCCGAAGCCGATCACCCAGAACGCGATCGTGCCGATGCAGAGGTCCATGACGTTCTTCATGACGATATTGCCCGCGTTCTTCGCCCGCGTCAGCCCCGTCTCCACCATCGCGAAGCCCGGCTGCATGAAGAATACCAGCGCCGCCCCCAGAAGCACCCAAACCGTATCCGCCGCCGCATACCGCGCCACAGCGCTTTCCGCCGCCAACGCGTGCCCCGGCAGTCCCAACACCCACGCGCCGACCGTCGACGCGAAAGCCGCATATCGTAAACCCCGTTTCATCCTTCTCACCTTTCTTCCATTTGCCTCCCGCGCGACCGGTTCACGCAGAATATTTCGGGAAAACAGAAAAACGTCCGGCGGAAGTTGCCTTCACGCCGGACGCCTGTGTCCGTTTGCCCTATGAATTTCCCGCCGCCCGGGCGACAGAAAAATTATGTGCCTAAAATAACGCTTTTTTGAGCGCTTGTCAAGAGTTCGGAAATGTATACATAATTATCGCAACATATCCGAAAACCTGATAAGCCAAACGTTTTTCATTTTTGCCGCTTACACCGTCGCTCCAGTGCGGTCAATTCTTTTTCTCTTCCGATAAGCATACCAATCACCTTTTGACTCATTTACAATTTAGGGAACCACTGAATAAGTCCCTCCGC
>JAGAZS010000099.1 GCA_017939945.1 Schwartzia sp. (in: firmicutes) | reverse complement strand
TCGCCGGATGAGCTGTTTGCCGACCTGGGAATTTGAACTATATGGACAGCGAACTGAATTTATGAAACATGTCCCGCCGAAAGGCGGGCTTTTTTACTCGAACAACGCCCGTATCTCCGCTTCGGTCAGCTTCGACAGGAAACTTTCGCCGGGTTGGATCATCTTGTCGATCAGCGCTTTTTTCTGCTCCTGCAGCGCGAAGATTTTTTCCTCGATGGTGTCCTTCGTGACCAGCTTCACGACCTGCACCTTGTTCATCTGGCCGATGCGGTAGGCGCGGTCGGTGGCCTGATCCTCGACGGCGGGGTTCCACCACGGGTCGTAGTGGATGACCATGTCCGCGCCGGTCAGGTTCAGGCCGGTGCCGCCGGCTTTCAGCGAAATCAGGAAAACCGGCTTCGTTCCCGCGTTGAATTCCTTGACGAGCCGCAGACGTTCGGCGGCGGGGGTCTGCCCGTCCAGATATTCGCAGTCGTGCCCCGCCTCGGCCAACCGCTCGCGGATGCGGTGCAGCATCGAGGTGAACTGCGAGAAGATCAGCAGCCGATGCCCGCCCGCCACCGCGTCGCCGACCAGTTCCTCCAATTGATCCAGCTTGCCGGAGCCGCCGTCGTAGTTTTCGAGAAACAGCGCGGGGTCGCAGGCGATCTGTCGGAGCCGCGTCAGAAGCGCCAGAATTTTGATCCGGCTGGCGTCGAAGCCGCGGTTTTTCAGTTCGTTCGCCAGTTCCTTGCGGCTTTGGGCGAAATACGCTTTGTAGACCTTTTCCTGCTCCGGCGTCATTTCGTTCGTCAGGCGGCTCTCGGTCTTGTCCGGCAGCTCCGTCAGCACGTCGCGCTTCAAACGGCGCAGGATGAACGGCGCGATATGCCGCCGAAGAGTGTCCGTCTTGGCCGCGTCCCCGTCCTTGACGATGCCCTTCTCGTATTTCTGGTGGAAATTTTTGTGGGAGCCGAGATAGGCGGGCAGCAGGAAATCGAAAATCGACCAAAGCTCGGTCAATGTGTTCTCGATCGGCGTGCCCGTCAGCGCGAAGCGGCATTCCGCTTTGATGCGCTTGACCGCCTTCGCCGCCTTTGTCGTCGGGTTCTTGATATGCTGCGCTTCGTCGAGGATCGCGCAGGAAAAACGGCATTTCTCATAGAATTCCATATCGTTGCGAAGCGTGGCATAGGTGGTGATTACCACGTCCTTGCCCTTATTCATCGCGTCGCGCAAAATTTCCCCGCGCACAGGCTTTGTTCCCGCGACCGCGACGGCGCGAAGGTCCGGCGCGAAGCGCGCAATCTCGTCGAGCCAGCCGTAGATCAGCGACGTCGGCGTCACCACGAGGGCCGGAGGCGTATCGGGCCCGCGCCGCGCCAAAAGGAACGCGATAGTCTGCAGCGTCTTGCCGAGGCCCATGTCGTCGGCGAGGATGCCGCCCAGCCCGTGGCTCGCCAGCGACGACAGCCAGCGGTAGCCCGTTGCCTGGTAGTCGCGGAGCACGCCGGTGAGCTCCGGCGGGATTTCCCGCTCCGCCTCCGCCGGATTTCGGATGTCGCGCACGAGTGCACGGAACCCTTTGCCGACGGAGAGACGGAAGCCTTCAGTCTCTTTCGCCAATGTGTCGACATAAAGAGCCTCCGCCAGCGGCAGCTCCGCTTTTCCGCCTTTCAGTTTCGCAAGCCCTGTTTCCTCGGCGAATTCCGAAAGCGCGGAAAGTCCTTCGCCGTCCAGCGAGAGGAATGTGTTGTCCTTGAGCCGGTGATAGCGGCGCTTCAAACGGTACGAACGCAGGATCTCGATCAGCTCGTCAAAATCGAAATCGCCGCCGGAAAAAGTCAATTCCAACAGGCTGTCCTGATTGACCGAGACGCCCAGCGTCACCGGCGGCATGGTCTGCACCGGTCTGCGGGTGAAGCTTTCGCTGTAAAGAACGTCGGCGACCTTCGACAGCTCCGGCAGACCCTCGCGCAGGAAGTCGTAAGCGCGTTCCTCCTCGGGCTGCACGAACCGCCCGTCCTCCCGCGCGAAGCCCCACGCGTCCAAAAGCGCCAAAATTTCCCGTTCTGTCTCCGCATCGCGGATCAGCCCAGCCATGCCCGTCGCGGGCTTTTTTTGTGTCTTCGCGGCGGGGTTGAACGTGATTTCCCCATAGCGGAACGTCATCTCGATTGAGACGCCGTCCCCGAGGTAATCGAGCCGCGCTTCCGCCTCCAGCGGCAACATCTTGTATCGCTCGGCGAAGGAAGGAGCCACATGGACCTCGACGGCCTTCCGCATTTGCGGCAGCACCAGCGAGAAAAAGTCCGCCATGCCGGACTTGTCGATGCCGATAGTATCCGATCCGCCGAACGCGAGTATGAACCGCTTCATCGAGTCCCGCCGATCCTTCGGCACATGGCAGATCGTCCCGGCATGCATCACCCATTCGCAATCCCTCGTGAGAGGGAGAACCAAGCCTCGAGCCGTCAGTTCCAGCCAGCCGCTGCCGTTCCGGTCCTCCACCTCTACGGAAAGCCCCGGAACACCTTCCTCGACGCGTCCTTCCATCGCAGGGTAACCTTCCACCTCCACGGTAAAGGTTTCTCCCGCCATCGCGCTGCAAAAGCGGCTCAAAAGCGACGGCGACAGCTTCAGCCTTTTTCCGGAGAAAACGGTCTGATACACCGGCGCACGGAAGTAGGCGCTGTAAGTGTACATGCTTTCCTCGTCGCGGTGCGCGTCGCGGAGCAGCTCCCAAAGGCGGGACGAAACGCCTTCCTCAAAGGAAAGGGCGGCGGGGGAAACCGTCAAATCCTTCCCGAAGGACATCGGAGCGCCGGAATCCATTTGATGCAGAAAGTCCTGGATTGAGCGAAGCACATACAGTTTTTCCCGCCCGATCCGGAATTCCAGCCACATCGTTTGGGAGCGGTACTCGAAGCCCACGCAGAATTTCGGTACGAG
>JAGAZS010000098.1 GCA_017939945.1 Schwartzia sp. (in: firmicutes) | reverse complement strand
CGGCGAAAGACGAGCAGGGACGCGACCTCGCCGCACAGGTGCGGGAGATTTTGAACTGATGTTTTTGCTTGGTGGCATGTCGGCATAAAACAGTCCCTATTGACAAACTATGTTTTATGTTTTATACTACCGTCATCAAAAAGAGCTGACCGGAACAAACGGAGGCTTCGGAGAAATGCGTGCACATTCACCGAAGCCTCTTTTTTGTTTCTATACAAACAAGGAGTGATGAGCAATGGCAAGAGAAGAAGAGTTGCACAAGGGGCTTTCGGATGCAGTCGTGGATATGGACGAGGATTTGGCGAGGGAGCTGGCGCAGGCGGTTGTCGACGAGGGCTTTGACGCTTACGAGGCCATTGACAAGGGGCTGTCCGCCGGTATGGAGGAAGTCGGACGGCTTTACGAGGAAGAGGAATATTTCATTCCGGAGCTGCTGCTCTGTTCCGACGCGATGTACGCGGGCATCGAGATTTTGAAGCCGCATATCAAGAAACGGGAAGACGCGGTGCGGCATACCGTCGTGATCGGCGTCGTCGAGGGCGACACCCACGACATCGGAAAGAACCTCGTGAAGATTATGCTGGAAAGCGCGGGCTTTGACGTGGTCGATCTCGGGCGGGACATTCCCGCCGCCGAGTTCGTCAGGGCGGCGGAGGAGCACCACGCGGAGATTATCGCGCTGGCGACGCTGATGACGACGGCGATGCCCGCGATGCGGGAGGTCCTGGAGGTCTTGGAAAAAGAAGCCAAGCGCGGCAACTTCAAGGTCGTGGTGGGCGGCGGCCCGATTTCTCCGGCCTTCGCGGAAAAGATCGGCGCGGACGTTTACGCGGTGAACGCGGCGGAGGCGGCGCGTCTCGCCCGGGAACTAGTAGCGTAAGGGGGGACGGATATGAACGACCTTTCCCCGAAGGAACGCTTGCTTCGCGTTCTTTCAAAGCAAAGCGTGGACCGCGCCCCGGTGATTTGCCCCGGCGGCATGATGAACAGCGCGACGGTGGATGTGATCGAGGGGCTCGGGCTTTCCTTCCCGAAGGTTCATCCCGACGCCGAGGCCATGACGCGGCTCTCGTCGGCGGTGGAAGAAAAGACGGGCTTCGAGAATTTCGGCGTCCCGTACTGTATGACGGTGGAGGCAGAGGTGCTGGGCAGCGAGATCGACTTCGGCACGCCGGTCTGCGAGCCGAAGATAGCGAAGGAACGCTATGCCACCGTCGCCGATGTGGAAGTCCGCGACGTGAAGCAGCTTGTGCGAGAGGGACGCGTCGAGGCGATCGCGAAAGCGGGACAGACGATTGCGGAGCAAAATCCGGACGTGCCTGTCATCGGCAGCCTGACCGGGCCGATTTCCACGGCGGCGTCCATCGTCGATCCGATGACGTTCCTGAAGGAGCTGCGCAAGGACAAGACGAACGCTCACCGCGTCCTCGACTATGTGACGGATTTTCTGGTGGAATATGCGGGCGTGCTGATCGAGAGCGGCTTCCCCGTCATCACGATCGCCGATCCGACGGCGACGGGCGAGATCCTCGGGCCGAAGATGTTCGGCGACTACGCGGTGCCGTATCTGAACCGGCTCGCGGACGCGATTCACGGGCGCGGCGCGAAGGCCATCATCCATATCTGCGGGCGCATGGAAGCGGTGAAAAAGTATTTGCCCGAGCTTCACAGCGACGCGG
>JAGAZS010000097.1 GCA_017939945.1 Schwartzia sp. (in: firmicutes) | reverse complement strand
GAGGTGGCGACCTGCCCTACCACCTGTTTCAGCCCGGCCTTCAGGCGGTTCGTCACGGCCCGGAGCTCACCGATCTCGTCGGAGGAATTCACGGAAAGATCCTTGAACTGGAAATTCCCGTCCGCAGCTTGGACGAGCACACGGGTCACTTTCTCCAGCGGGCGGATGATCTGGTCGACGAGCTTCCAAGAGAGCGCCCCCGCCACCACCAGCAACAGGATCGTAGCGATGACTATATTCCTGATAAACGCGTTCTGTATCTGATCGACCGAAGCCGTCGGGATGCCCGCGAAAAGCATGCCGATTACCTTGCCGTCCGCGCCCTTCAGCGGATGATAGCCGCAGAGATATTTGTTGCCCAGCACCTCGGCCTCGCCCGTGAATTTGCCGCCCTTCGTCAGCACCTGCTCGATGACCGCCGCCGAAGCCTTCGTGCCCACCGGCCGCTTGCCGCCCTCGCCTTGGAACGAGGTCGAGACGCGGGTATCGCCCCTGAACAGCGTCACATGATCGCCCGACAAGGCTTTGAGGTCGTCCGCCAACTGGAAATTGCCGTCCACCTTCGTATCGCCCTTGTAGAGCGCGTCGCCTTTGACGGCCCACGGTCCCGGCGCGCGCAGGTCGATCAGCTTTTCCATCTGGTTGAGGTCGCCGTCCGCCTTCATCCCCAGCGCGACGTCAAACCCTTCGCTCGCGTTCATGTACGCCACAACACCCAACAGCACGCATGCCACAAAGAGGAAAAGATTGAACCCCACCATCGCCTTTTGTTTCAGCTTCATACCCATACATCCTTTCCGTTTCCTCTCCGCATCCTGCGGCGAGTTTATATTACATTCTTTATTATATCACTCGGGCAAATTTTTTCAATTCTCCTTGCTTTGACAAATTCAATTTTTTGAAAAATAGGATTTAAGTCTTTCGGCATAATTCCGTTTTTTCACGCACTACGCGCATTTTTGATGAATATCAAAATTGAATCATTCATTCTGCCCAAACCAGTCAACTTGTTTTTTTGTTGACGGAGGTTTTCAGCCAAAATTGACAAACGAAGGCGGGTTAGCGATAATGTATGCAGGAAAGGAGTTTTTGGATGCTTACCCTGAGAGAGCTTCGCCGCCATTTTTTCACGAAAGAATTTTTGCTGTTCCTCGTCATCGGCGGCGTCAATACGCTGAACGGCACCGTCCTTTCGTGGCTCTACGGTTTCGCCGTACCGGACGCGAACCTCGCCTTCAACCTCGGTTACATCACGGCCAATATCGTCGCCTACTGGCTGAACAGCACCTTCGTGTTCCCGGAGCCGCTGTCCTGGAACCGGCTCGTCCGATTCGCCATATCGTATATCCCGAACTACATCATCCAAAATATCATCGTGATCATTTTCTACAACTGGCTCGGCTTCCCGCCCGTGGCCAGCTACCTGATCGCGGCAGCCCTCGGCGTGCCGGTCACATTCCTCTGCGTGAAGATTTTCGCGTTCGGACGGAAATAAGAAGGGGCCTGTCGCAAAAAGATTTCTTCTTGCAGCAGTCCTTTTTGCAATTACGAAATATTCTGTCAAACCGTAAAACGCTTGTGTTGCATGGAATTTCGCCATGGATGTTGTTGCCATGAAAAAAATTGGAGTCAAAAATTTTGACTCCAATTTTTTTCGACAACCCCTTTTTTATTGCTTCATATACCATTGGATCAGCGTCTGCGTACCGCAGTCCTCCATGCCTCTCGCAGACAGTTGGTCGTAGAGGCGTTTCGCGAGGGTGAGGCCCGGCAGTTCCAGGTGCATTTCCTCGGCGCATTCCAACGCGATTTTCATGTCCTTGATGATATGCTTGATATAAAATCCCGGCGCGGTGTCGCCGCGATTCATGCGCGGCGCGAGGTTCGACAGCGTCCAGGAAGCCGCCGCGCCGCCGGAAATCGTCTCGATGACTTCGGTGACGTCCAGCCCGGCTTTTTTCGCGAAGGCCACCGCCTCGGCTACGCCGACCATGCCCGATGCGATGGCAATCTGGTTGACCATCTTCGTGTACTGGCCCGCGCCCGCCTCGCCGAAATAGCGGATCGTGCGCCCCATCAGCTCAAAAAGCGGCTTCAGTTCATTGAAAGCCTGCCGCTCGCCGCCGACCATGATCACGAGCTGGCCGTTTCTAGCGCCGATGTCTCCGCCGGAAACGGGCGCGTCCAGCGCGGCGATGCCCTTGGCTTTCGCCTCCTTGAAAATGCGCTTCGCGAGAATCGGGCTGGAGGTCGTCATATCGACAACATATCCGCCCTTTTTCTTTTCGAGGATTCCGTTGGGCCCGAGATAGACGTCCTCGACGTCCTTCGGGTAGCCGACGATGGTGATCACGACCTCCGAAGACGCCGCGACCTCGGCGGGCGTTTCCGCCCACTTCGCGCCCTTTGCGAGAAGCGGTTCCGCCTTTTCCTTCGTGCGGTTGTAGACAGTCAAATCATAACCGCCGCCCAAAAGAAGCGAGGCCATGCTGGCGCCCATCACGCCGAGACCGATGAAACCGACAGTCTTGATTGGCATATTTTTCAATCCTCCTTGCTCATTACCTTCTTCTCAACGCCTTCGGCGGCGCCATGATTTCCGACCAGATGACCGCGTTCCGCAGCGCGTCCGGCGAAAAACTCCACGCTTCCCGTTCCGCCGTTTTTGTCTCGCGTTTTTGGTGCTCCCGCCGCAGACGATCCTGCTCCATTTTTTCTTCCCGCGCCTGTTTCTCCGCCAGATGACGCTCATAGCTGTCCCGGCGCAAAGCGTCCAATTCCTCGTCGGTTGGCTCTGCCTGCGGCTGCGCCGCCTTCGGCGCGTTCCTCAGCGTCGGGATCTTGAAGCCGAGTTCTCTCTTTATTGTCTCCGCCTTCGTTTCCTGCGTCGGCGTCGGCATAGGCGTCGGAACCGGGCCGCGCCGCTTCGCTTCTTTTCCCGACGAAAAAACGCGGAACAGGATAAACGCGCCGACCGCCAACAGGAACGGCAAATCCTCGAGAAAATCCGAATCAAAATCCATTTCCGACAGGACGCGCGACAGAAGGATTACGGCAAATACCGCCAAAACCGGAAAGGGAAATCCTCCTCGCCCCGCCATCTTATTTCACCACGGGGGCGTCAGGCTTCGCGCCCGCGCCCGACTGGCCAATGGCGTCGCGCATGTTCGTATCCGCCTGCACGTTCTTCAGGTTGAAGTAATCCATCACGCCCATGTTGCCGCTGCGCAGCGCGTCGGCCATCGCGTGCGGCACCTCGGCCTGCGCCTCGACGACCTTCGCTTCCATTTCCTGCGTGTAGGCTTTCATTTCCTGCTCTTTCGCGACGGCCATCGCGCGGCGCTCCTCTGCTTTCGCCTGCGCGATGCGCTTGTCCGCCTCAGCCTGGTCGGTCATCAGCTCCGCGCCGATATTGCGTCCGACGTCCACGTCCGCGATGTCGATGGAAAGGATCTCGAAAGCCGTGCCCGCGTCAAGCCCCTTGTCCAGCACCGTCTTTGAAATCTCGTCCGGGCTTTCCAGCACGTCGGTATGCATTTCCGCCGAACCTACCGTAGTGACGATACCTTCGCCGACACGTGCGATAATCGTCGGCTCGCCCGCGCCGCCGACGAGACGGTCGATATTCGCGCGGACCGTAACCCGCGCCTTGATCCGAAGCTCGATGCCGTTCTTCGCCACCGCAGAGACCACCGGCGTCTCGATGACCTTCGGGTTGACGCTCATCTGCACCGCTTCCAGCACGTCGCGGCCGGCGAGGTCGATAGCTGCCGAGCGCTCGAAGGGCAGGGGAATCGCGGCGCGATGCGCGGCAATCAGTGCGTCCACCACGCGGTCCACATTTCCGCCAGCGAGATAATGCGCTTCGAGCTGATTGACCGAGACGTCGAGACCGGCCTTGTTCGCCTTGATCAGCGGCAACACGATCTTGCTCGGCACGACGCGGCGAAGCCGCATGCCGACCAATGTAAAAATGCCGACGTTGACGTTCGCGGCAATCGCGGACACCCAAAGCCCGATCGGCACGAAATTCAAAAATATCATCACTGCGATGATGATCAATACGAGCATGAAACCCGAACCCAAAAGCAATTCCAACATATTCTCCTCCTCAACTCAATTCATCGCCCTAACTACAACCCTGCTGCCGCTGGCGGAAACGACGACGATCGGCGTTCCCTTTCCGATAAACGCGCCCTCCGAAACCACGTCCACCGGCTGCCCGGCGACGACGGCGCGTCCCGAAGGGCGAAGCTCCGTCTCCGCGCAACCCGTGCAGCCCACCAGTTCCGCCCGCGTCTCGGCACTGACATAGCCGCTTTCCGTCGTCGTGCTGTCATGCAGCACCAGATGACGCCAAAGCTTTGACGACGGCAGCCGTTTCACGATCAGCACAAAGACCAGCAAAGCAATCACGATCGCCGCAACGAGCGAGCCCACCACGTTCATCGTGCCGCCCAGCGCGAACACGACGCTGTAAAGCATCGCCGCGACGCCGAGCCCCGCCAGAAGCCCCACCGTCGGCGCGAGCATTTCTATAACGATGCAAAGCACGCCCGCGAGAAAAATGCCGATCTGCACCATCGAGACAAGCCCCTGCACATAGCGGCTGCCGAAGAAAACCCCCGCCGCCGTAAGGCCAAGCATCGCCCCGACGCCGAGACCGCCGGTCTTGAATTCGACGAGAAGACCGAGAAACAAGATCGAGAGCAGCAAAACTTGCAAGATTAACGCCCCGGTTTCTTCCATCCAACGCGCCTCCTTTCTTTTTTCTAGTATTCTTCATCGATGTGAAAAATCCCTGCAATGAGGGAAACAAAAAAAGGCTTTCGGACAAGACGCCTGAAAGCCACAATTTTTCTATGGTGCCGAAGGCCGGACTTGAACCGGCACGTAGTTGCCTACGGCAGATTTTGAGTCTGCTGCGTCTGCCATTCCGCCACTCCGGCGCACCGTTAACACTAAAAGTATATCTTCGAGATGAAGTATTGTCAAGGATTTTCTTGTTTACGGAAACGAACCATGCTATGATAGCGAAAAATCATGAAAGGAACTGCTTGCATGAAATCTGCCGTTTCCACTCCTCTCGATAAAATCGCAAAACCGCTTCTCAAATGGTTCCGCGCACGGGCCCGGTCGTTGCCCTGGCGGGACGATCCGCGGCCTTATTACGTCTGGGTGTCGGAAATCATGCTCCAGCAGACGCGGGTCACGGCGGTCCTGCCGTATTTTTCCCGCTTCATCGCCGCGCTGCCCGACGTCCGCGCCCTCGCCGCCGTCGACGACGACGCGCTGATGAAGCTCTGGGAAGGACTCGGATATTACAGCCGCGCACGCAACCTGAAAAAAGCCGCCGCGCTGATTACGGAACAATACGGCGGCAAAATCCCGCGCGATTTCGACTCGCTCTTGTCGCTGCCCGGCGTCGGCCGTTACACGGCGGGCGCGATTGCTTCCATCGCTTACGGCCAGCGCATCCCCGCCGTGGACGGGAACGTGCTCCGCGTCGTCTCGCGGCTGACCGCGTCCCCCGACGATATCTTGCGCGACGCGACGAAGCGCTCGATGGAAAACGCGTTGGCGGAAATCATGCCGAAAGACGCGGGTCAGTTCAACCAGGCAATGATGGAGCTCGGTGCGCTTGTCTGCCTGCCCCGCGCCGCCCATTGCGAGGAATGCCCGCTGGCTTCGCTTTGCCGCGCCCACGCCGAGGGACTGGAAAACGAGCTGCCCGTCAAGACGGCCAAAAAAGAACGGCGTATCGAAACCCGCACGGTGCTTTTGATCGAACAGCATGGGAAATTCGCGATTGCGAAACGTCCCAAGCGCGGGCTGCTCGCCGCCCTTTGGGAATTCCCGAATCTTTCCGGCGAAAAAAAACGCGGGGAAATCCTCGCGCTCTGCAAAAACGCGGGCCTTTCCCCCAAAAGCGTCCGCCGCATGAAGGCGGCCCGCCACATTTTCACCCATATCGAATGGCAGCTGACAGGATGGCATATCCGCCTTTCTGACGACGCAGAGCAGGTCGGCGAAGCACGTTCCGCTTATGGAAATTCTCCGCTGCCGCCGCTCACCTGGGCAACGAGCCGGGAACTATCCGAAACCTACAGTATCCCAACCGCCTTCAAGGCGTATATGCCCTGACCCCCACTCCCGCACTCATGTATACATACAATTTTTATAGGAAGCACGGGAAAAATATGCTATCATAAAACGCGTTGAAAAATTTCATCGCGTTTTTATTATGGAGGAATGCCGTATGGCTTATATCAACGAAAATTATCTGAAACTGCCCGGGAATTATCTGTTTGCCGAGGTCGCGCGGCGCGTCGCCGCTTACCGGGACGCCCATCCCGGCGCCGACATTATCCGGCTCGGCATCGGCGATGTGACGCTGCCGCTGCCCGCCGCCTCGATTGCCGCGATGCATACCGCCGTGGATGAAATGGCGAAAAAGGAGACGTTCCGCGGCTACGGTCCGGAGCAAGGCTACGACTTCTTGATTGACGCGATTATCGAAAAAAATTATACCTCGCGGGGCATTTCAATCACGCGGGACGAGATCTTCGTCAGCGACGGCTCGAAAAGCGACTGCGGCAATATCCAGGAAATCTTTTCGACGGACGCCGTGATCGCGATCACCGACCCCGTCTATCCGGTCTATCTCGACACGAATGTCATGGCCGGACGCACGGGCGCCCTCGGTGCGGACGGGCGCTTCGAGGGCGTCGTCTATATGCCTTCGACGGAAGCCAACAATTTCGCCCCTGCGCTGCCTGACCGCCCGGTCGATATGATCTACCTCTGCTGCCCGAACAATCCGACGGGAACGACGCTTTCCAAAGACGAGCTGAAAAAATGGGTCGACTACGCCCGGAAAAACGACGCGGTCATCCTGTTCGACGCCGCCTACGCAGCTTACATCACCGAACCGGACATCCCGCGCTCGATTTACGAGATTGACGGCGCACGGGACGTCGCCATCGAATTCCGCTCGTTCTCGAAGACGGCGGGATTCACCGGCACGCGCTGCGGCTACACCGTAATTCCGAAAACCGTGACCGCCAAGGCAAAGGACGGCTCCCGCCATCCGCTGAACGCGCTCTGGTCGCGGCGCCACTCGACGAAATTCAACGGCACCGCCTATATCGTCCAGCGCGGCGCCGCCGCAATCTACACCGACGAAGGGCAAAAGCAGGTCGCCGAGAATATCGCCTATTATATGGAAAACGCGCGAATCATCCGCGAAGGACTATCCGCCCTGGGGCTTTCGGTCTTCGGCGGCGTAAACGCGCCCTACATCTGGCTGAAAACGCCGAACGATCTGCCCTCATGGGAGTTCTTCGACAAGCTGCTCCGCGAGGCGAATGTCGTCGGCACGCCCGGCGCGGGCTTCGGTCCCAGCGGCGAAGGATATTTCCGCCTGACCGCCTTCGGCGCGCGGGAGGACACGGAAAAAGCCGTCGCCCGCATCCGTGAGAAACTCGTGCTGTAAAACAAAAAGAAGCTTCCCAGGTTGACAAGTTTAGTCTTTTTATCCCATTTTATTCAAAACTACCAAAAGCCATTCTTCCTATG
>JAGAZS010000096.1 GCA_017939945.1 Schwartzia sp. (in: firmicutes) | reverse complement strand
CGAGGGATTTTTTCGTCAGACAAGGAAGTGAAGGCGCAGCAGAGCTGCGTCGAGTTTTCGCTGATGCGGAGGGACACAAAAAACGCCGCCATGACGTGCAAACTCATTTAATCAACACGCCCTGCGATAAATCGCTTTGCGATTTCCTGCATATCACGTATTCTATACTCGCGGTCAGAAAAAATTACTAAGTCACAAAAATATTTCCGCGAGTATATGCAGAGAGCGTAAGAGCTTTACTTCGCTTCGCTCGTAAATTCTAACGCTCTCTAGTATAATTCGCTTTGCTCATAAGAATATGCAAGAAACGAGACGTTTCTTGCAAGTTCTGGTATCAGTCAATTCGAAGGCTATGCCGAAGAGGCTTATCCGACATTTCCCTCATCGCTTCATCGCACAACGAAAAGCCGAAACCTTTTTCGCAAGGTTTCGGCTTTTCGTTGTTTTTTTGCGCTCCGTCACACGGACAGATATTTCCCCGTCACGCTTTCCTTCGCGGCGGCGATTTCCTCCGGCGTGCCGCAGGCCACGACGCGGCCGCCCGATTCTCCGCCGCCCGGCCCCATGTCGATGATGTAGTCGCTGTTTCGGATGACGTCTAAATCGTGCTCGATGACGACGACCGTAGCGCCCGCTTTCACCAGCTTGTGGAATACCCCGAGGAGCACTTGCACATCTAAGGGGTGCAGGCCGATCGTCGGCTCGTCGAAAACGAAGACCGCGTCCTCCTGCGTCTTTCCCATCTCGGCGGCCAGCTTCAGCCGCTGGGCTTCGCCGCCGGACAGCGCGGGCGTGTCCTCGCCGAGCGTCAGGTAGCCGAGACCAAGCCCGTCCATTACGGCTAATTTGTTGTAGGTTTTTTTCGAGGCGGAGAAGAGGGGCATCGCCTCCCGCACCGTCATTTGCAGAAGCTCCGGCAGGGTGTAGGATTTATCCGATTTCTTCGGCGTCCAGCGGATTTTTTCCGCGTCTTTGCCGTAGCGCGCGCCTTGGCAGTCCGGGCAGGGAATCGTCACGTCCGGCAAGAACTGCACGTCGAGGGAAATCTGCCCCGTGCCGTCGCAGGTGGGGCAGCGGAGTTTCCCCGTGTTGTAGGAAAACGCGCCCGCGCCGAGTTTTTGCGCCTTGGCTTCCTTTGTCGCGGCGAAAAGTTTTCTGAGATCGTCCAGCACGCCGCTGTACGTCGCCAGTGTGGAACGGATATTGATGCCGATGGGCGTCGCGTCGATGAGATTGGCGCGGGCAATGCCCTCCGCCTCCACCGCTTTGATGTGCTCCGGCAGTTTTTTCCCTTCGATCTGCGCTTTCAAGGCGGGAATCAGGCTTTCCAAGACCATCGTGGTCTTGCCGGAACCGGACACGCCCGTCACGGCGGTCAGCCGCCCTTTGGGGATTTCGACGGAAAGCTCGTGTACGGTGTGGAGCGGCAAGGTCTCCAGCCGAATCCGCCCTTTGGCGAACAATTCTTTCTTGTCGATGCGCTCCCGCGATATTTTCGTCTCTCCCGTGAGGAAGGGCGCGATTTTCGACGCTTTGCTTTTCGCGACTTCTGCCACGCTGCCTTTCGTGATGACCGTGCCGCCGTCGCTCCCCGCCAGCGGCCCCATCTCGATCATGTAGTCCGCGTGCTTCAGGACCTGTACGTCGTGGTCGACCAACACCACCGTATTGCCGTCGGCCACAAGGCTGTCCATCACGTTCATCAGCCCTTCGAGGTTCGACGGGTGCAGGCCGATGCTTGGCTCGTCCAGCACATAGAGCACGCCCGTCGTCTCGTTTCGCACCGCGCGGGCAAGCTGCACCCGCTGGCGCTCGCCGTTGGAAAGGGTGCTGCTGGCCCGGTCGAGGGAGAGGTAGCCAAGCCCCAAATCTTTCAGCCGCTTCGCGTTGTCGAGAAACGACCGGATAATATTTTTCGCCATCGGGCGAAGCTCCTCCGGCAGCGTTTCGGGGACGGACTTCACCCACGGGATCAATGCGTCGAGCGTCATGGACGTGGCCTCGGCGAGATTCTTCCCTGCAAGCATGGATTTCCGGATCGTTTCCGAGAGCCGCGTGCCGTGGCAGTCCGGGCAGACGCCGACGCGCAGGAATTTTTCCACCCGCTTCATGCCCTTTTCGTCCTTGACATGGGATAGCGCGTTTTCCACCGTGTAGATGGCGTTGAAATAAGTGAAGTCCATTTCCCCCGCCGCGCCGGTCTTTTGGATTTGATAGACCATGTGGTGCTTGACCGCCGGGCCGTGAAACACGATCTCGCGTTCCTTTTTCGTCAGCTCGCGAAAGGGGACGTCCGTCCGCACGCCGAGGTCCCGGGCGATGTCCTTCATCAGCGACCACATCAAGGTCTGCCACGGCAGTACCGCGCCCTCGTCGATGGACAGCGACTCGTCCGGTACCAGCGTGGACTCGTCCACCACGCGATGGACGCCCGTGCCGCCGCAGGTCGGGCAGGCTCCGTCGGAGTTGAACGCCATCGCCTCGGCGCCGGGGCCGTAAAATTCCTCGCCGCAGATTTCGCAGCGCGTGGGCTGCATCAGTGCCACCGCCATGCTGGGCTTCGCCAAATGGCCGTTGGGGCAAGGATGGCTGCCGAGACGGGAGAAAAGCAGCCGCAGACTGTTCAACAGCTCCGAGGCTGTGCCGAAGGTACTGCGCACGCCCGGAACGCCCGGGCGCTGCCGCAGGGCCAGGGCGGCGGGCACATGGCGCACTTCGTCCACGTCCGCTTTGCCCGCCTGGGAAATGCGACGCCGCGTATAGGTGGAAAGCGCTTCCATGTAGCGGCGCGAGCCTTCGGCGTAGAGCGTGCCGAGGGCCAGCGACGATTTGCCGGAACCGGAGACCCCCGCAATGGCCGTCATCTTCCCCAGCGGGATTTCCTCGTCGATATTTTTCAGATTGTGCGCCCGCGCGCCGCGCACGATGATATGCTGCGGTGCGGGCGCTCTTT
>JAGAZS010000095.1 GCA_017939945.1 Schwartzia sp. (in: firmicutes) | reverse complement strand
CATTTATCATTCGTATCGAAAAGCAGCGTCACCGGACCGTCGTTCACCGAGGCAACCTGCATCTCAGCGCCGAATTTTCCGCGCTCGACGACAAACCCGCGCGCCTCGCAGCATGCCATAAACTTCTCGTAAAGCGGCTCCGCAATCTCCGGCTTTGCCGCCTTGGAAAATCCCGGACGACGGCTTTTGAGATCAGCGTACAGCGTAAACTGCGAAACGACGAGCAATTTACCGCCGACAGCCTCCAGCGAAAGATTCATCTTCCCCGCCTCGTCCTCAAAAACGCGCGCGCCGCAAACCCTGTCCGCCAACCATTCCGCTTCTTTTTCCGTATCCTCCGGCCCGACGCCCAGCAACACCAAAAAACCGTTCCCGATCCGCCCGCAGCACCCGCCGTCGATCGTAACCGACGCCTCACGCACCCGCGTTACCACAGCCCGCATATATATACGTTCCCCTCTTTCACATTTATCGCCTAAATAGTATACTATATTTTGCGAGAGAATCAAATGTGTGAGACATAATGAAATCGATGTAAGGAGGAGAGACTGTGCGGCGCATTGCAACTGTTTGTATCATTCTTGTCGCGCTTGTCTGCGCCTGCATCATCTTGCCGCAAGAAGACCAAGGCGTTCCCGTCTCCGCCGGATTTCCGGCAATCCAACGCCGCGTATTGCTTATTCCGTTAGACAGCCGCCCGCCCTGCGGACGCTTTGTGCAGAACGCCGCTCGCATTGCAGGCATTGAAATCATTTTGCCTCCCGCCGAGCTGCTCGACGAATATTTCCGTCCCGGCGATACTGCCGCGCTTCAGTCTTGGACAACGGAACATCTTGCGGACTGCGACGCAGCCATCCTGTCTGTTGACCAACTGCTGCACGGCGGCCTCCTCGCCTCGCGACAAGCGAAAAAAACAATCGACGATGAGAACGCGCTTCTCCACTTCCTGCAAAAACTCCGCGCCGCCCACCCGAACATTCCGCTTTACGCCTTCAGTATCCTGCCGCGCATGACGCCGCCGGACGGTCTCTGCGACTGGGAGGAACAAAAGCGATTGATGAAATATTCCCGCCTGCGCGGACGGATTTCCCGCGAAGCGCATCCGAAGGGCGAGGACCTCGCCGCCCTCGAAGAATTGCGGGCTTCCATATCGCCGGAAATCCTCGCGCAGTACGAAAAACTTTTCGCCGATTACGATTCTTTTGGTACACGCCTGATTTCCCTCGCCGAAAACGGCACACTCGACCGTCTTGTCATCGGGCAGGATGACAGCGAGCCATACAGTATTCCCAATCTTACCCTGCACCGTTTTTCAGAGCTTCTTGCAGCAAAAAACATAGGAGAAAACCGTGTTTTCCTCACACAGGGCGCCGACGAGCTCGCGCTTTCCATCCTCTCCGCCAATGAAGCGGAACGCGAAGACTTTTCACCCCGCATCGCGCTGCTTTACAACGCCGTCTCCACGCCCGACCGCGTTCTTCCGTATATGGGCACGACGATGGAAAACACCGCGCGGGAAAAAATCCGTTTCGCGCGCGGCACGATCGCTCTATCCCCCGATGCTGCCGACTTCACGCTATACCTTTCCGCAAATGACGAAACGACAAAAAGGAATCGCGGTACTGCCGCAGCGGAAATCAACACACTGCTCAACGAAAACCGCGCCGTTGCCCTCGTCGATCTCTCCGAGCATTTATGCCTCGACGAAACCTTGCTTCCCGAATTGATTGAAGCCGAAACCCCGATCCACGGCCTCGCGGCCTATGCAGGCTGGAATACCGCCAGCAATTCCGTCGGCACAGCCGTCGCCCACGCTGTCCTGCTGCAAATCGCCCAGCGACGTGCACAAACGGAAACCGAGGCTATAAGTGTCGCCGCTGCGCATATCTCTTTCCTCGACGGCAGATTCCTCGAGGACTGTTATTACTTAAAAGACGTCGTCGACCATCTCAATTATTCCCTCGAAAAATGCGGCGCACAAAACGGGCGCGGTCTCGAATACAACTACAACTATCCGCTCGGTTCGCTGCTTTTGGAAAACGCCATCGAAAACCGCCGCAACCGTCTCATCCACACCGCGGCCTATCAAGCGCCGTTTAGATTCAAGACGAAAAACGCAGCGCTTCGCCTCCGCGCCACGGATTTCACCGCAACCGCCGTCTTTCCCTGGCCCAGAACCTTCGAGATCGACCTGCGGATCGATAATCTTCGTCTTCACAAGGACGATTGATTCTCCAAAAGCGTTAAAAAAACGCTCTCCCGAAGGAGAGCGCTTTTTGTTTGGCTTGGATTAGCCGAGGATGATGAGAGCGTCGCCGGCCTTGACCGTCTGACCCTCGGAAACGTTGACAGCCTTGACCGTCGCATCGGCGTCGGCAAGGATCTCGTTCTGCATCTTCATAGCCTCGAGCATCATCATGTTCTCGCCAGCCTTGACCTGCTGTCCCTCTTTGACGAGGACTTTCAGGATCTTGCCAGGCATCGGAGCGTTGATGGCATGCTCGCCAGCGCCAGCGGCCTTAGCAGCCGGAGCGGCCGGAGCCGGAGCCGGTGCCGGAGCCGGAGCAGCGGCCGGAGCCGGAGCAGCAGCAGCGCGCGGAGCAGCAGCTACCGGAGCAGCGGAACCGCCGACTTCCTCAACCTCAACAGCATAGGAACTTCCATTTACAGTAATGTTAAATTTTTTTGCCACTTGGATTCCCTCCAAATATTGTATTTTTTTATTTGAACGCGGGCACTGACCGAGCCTTGCGGCACGGTCAGGCCGCATCGTCCACAGAGATACACTGCTCTTCCGCTTTCGGCGGAAAAAGCTCGCCGATTAAAGCGGAATGTTGCCGTGCTTCTTCGCCGGACCGACTTCGCGCTTCGTAGCCAGCATGTTCAGGGACTGGATGATGCGCGGACGAGTCTCTTTCGGCTCGATGACATAGTCGACATAGCCGCGCTCCGCAGCCTTGTACGGAGTAGCAAACTCGGCGACATAGTCCGCAGTCTTCTGCTCCTTGTCCGGATCCTTGCGGAAGATGATGTTCGCAGCGCCCGCCGGGCCCATAACCGCGATCTCGGAGGACGGCCAAGCGATGACCTGATCCGCGCCGACTTCGCGGGAGCACATGGCGATGTAGGATCCGCCGTAGGACTTGCGAAGGATGACCGTGATCTTGGGAACCGTCGCCTCGGAATACGCATAGAGCATCTTCGCGCCGTGGCGGATAATGCCCTTGTACTCCTGATCCGTGCCCGGCAGGAAGCCCGGGACGTCGACGAGGTTCAGCAGAGGAATGTTGAACGCGTCGCAGAAGCGGATGAAGCGCGAGCTCTTGTCGGAAGCGTCGACGTCGAGGCAGCCCGCCATGACGTTCGGCTGGTTCGCGATGATGCCGACCGTGCGGCCATCGAAGCGCGCGAAGCAGGTGATGATGTTCTTCGCGAAATGCTCATGCACTTCGTAGAACTCGCCGTTGTCGGCGATCATCTTGATGACGTCCTTCATGTTGTACGGAGCATTCGGGTTGTCCGGAATAATCGTGTTCAAGCCTTCGTCCATACGGAGCGGGCTGTCGCCGGTCTCAACAAGCGGAGTCTCCTCCATGTTGTTGCTCGGCAGGAAGGAAAGCAGGTAACGGATCTGCTTGATGCAGTCCTCGTCGTTCTCAGCCGCGAAGTGCGCAACGCCGGAAACCGTGTTGTGCGTCATAGCGCCGCCGAGCTGCTCAGCCGTGATTTCCTCGCCGGTAACCGTCTTGATAACGGCCGGGCCGGTGATGAACATCTGGCTGGTATTCTTGACCATGTAAATGAAGTCGGTGATAGCCGGGGAATAAACCGCGCCGCCGGCAGACGGACCCATGATCGCGGAAATCTGAGGAACAACGCCCGAAGCAGCCGTGTTGCGGAAGAAGATTCCGCCGTAGCCGGAGAGAGCGTCGACAGCTTCCTGGATACGAGCTCCGCCGGAGTCGTTCAGGCCGACGGAAGGAGCGCCCATCGTCATCGCGAGATCCTGAACCTTCCAAATCT
>JAGAZS010000094.1 GCA_017939945.1 Schwartzia sp. (in: firmicutes) | reverse complement strand
GTTCCGGGGCAAACGCATGTATCTGGGAACTCTCGAATACCGGTTCCCGGTTTTCAGCAAAGTCCAAGGGGCTTTGTTTACGGATTTTGGCAGTGCGTGGAATCCCGCTCCGCAAGAATTTTATTCCTCTTTCGGATTCGGTCTCGGAATCCAGACGCCTGTCGGTCCGATTCGTATCGACTTGGCGCACGGCAAGCAAGGCAATCGCGTGCATTTCAGCGTTGGCAGCACGTTCTGATATGGTGATGAGGAGCATGGGAAAAGAAATGCGGCGGATTTCCGCCGCATTTTTCACAATCTGGTGTTTGATTTTTTGTGTGCATTCCGTTGAGGCCAAAGGAACGGTGGAGGAAATCACGGCCAGCGTCACGTCGGTTTCTCCGATTCCGACGATTGTCCGCCAATGAATGGAGACGACAGTCTCGGCCATCGGGGCGCAGCTCCTGACGGGGAGGCGGCTCTCCGAGGTGGAGACGACGAGGGTACAGCAGGAGGCAATCATCCACGAGGTCTTTGACAAGGTGCTCGTCGGCTATTCCGTAGAAAGCGTTTCGCTGACGCCGGGGGAAACGTCGAGAATCGAGATTCGCCTTGTGCCGTGGGTGGACGTTATTCATGCCGTCCATGTTGACGTCACCGTTGAAGGAATGCCTCCGATGGTCGAGGAAATGGCGCGTCGCGACCTTGCCGACGTGAGTCGCGTGTTCGGCGAAGGGATGCAGGGGCTTCCCGTGGCGGCCAGCGACTGGACGAATGGCGTTCTGAAGCGCAGTCTCCAGCGATATATGGACGAGCATTTGCCCGAGTTCCGCGCGGATTTCGACGTCGTGCCGGGGGACGAGACGCGGGTTGCGCTGACCGTCTATCCGCGCCTTCCGGTGGTTCGGACTATCGATCTCTCCATGCGGAGCGATTCTATCCCGAATTTCACGCTGCTCGCTCATCGGCAGGAAATGCAGGACAACGTCAATATGATGATCGGAGTTCCCGTCGCATTTGTCGAACGTCATGAAGCGGAGTTTTGTGAGGCATTCGCCTCTTCCCTTGACGCCGCGCCGAGCTTTCATGCGCTGGACCTGCACACGGTTGTGACGATGCGACCGGGGCAGGATATGTCGGTCATGAGCCGTTCGGACACGAAAAAATATATGATCCGGCTCGAGGGGTGGGCCGATATTTCGCATAAGGACGCGGACGGCCGCAATACGGTTTTCCGTTTCCACGCGGGTAAGCGGTTCTCGCCGAGGGACGAGTTTTTCGTGCAGACCGATCTTGCGCCGCAGGACGTGAAATGGACATGGGAGCTGGGTTACGCGCGTCATCTTGCTGACGCCACGCGGCTGATCGTGCGGTACGATATGAGGGAAAAGGAATTCATCCTCGGCGGCGAGCAGGAGCTGGGGCGCAAATGGATGCTTCGCTACGAATACCGCTGGACGGATCAGATGGGCGAAGGCGCAATCCGCTATCGGCTCCATGATTTTTTGAGTCTGGAATATGTCATTGACAAGGAAGATAAATGGCTCCGTGTTATCGGGAATTTCTAGGGGAAAAGAGACGGCGGCGCTGTTGCATAAAAAAATTGGAGTCAAAATTTTTGACTTCAATTTTTTTTACGGCAAAGCAGACCTGGAGAAATTCCATGCAAGACAAGCGTTTCACGCTTTGACAAAATATTTCTCGATTACAAAAAGGGGGCTGTCGCAAGAAGAAATCTTCTTCCTGCGGCAGCTCCGTTTTTATCAAAGTTCGGTTTTTTCTTGCTCCCCGATCCTCCCGATTTCCGTATAAATCATTCCATGCTTTCCACGGTCTGACCGCATCAGGAGGACGGCTGTGACTTCCATTTCCCCTTCGGGGGCGTGGATCGGGGGCAGCGGCGTTTCTCCGTAATATTCGGCTTTTCGCACCAGCGTGATATGCGGGGAAAAGCGCTTGCGGTCAAAGGGGATCTTGCGATCCGCCAATGCGTGGCGCAGGCGCTTGACGAATGTTGTGAGCGGCGTGTTGTCCGCAATTCCGGCCCAATACAGGTCGCCGAAATTCCCGAGGCCGTCAAGGCGCAGCGGGAACGGCTCGAAGGGCACGGAATTCAAGGCGTCAATGACGTCGTCGGGATTCCCGTATTCTCCGATAAAGGCCAAAGTTAGGTGCAGGTTTTCCGGCGGCGAGTATCGTCCCCGCACGTCGAAAGCCTTCATTTCCGATTGGACGTCCAGCAGAGCGTTCAGCATGTCCTCGCTGAATTGGACGGCGATAAAAAGTCTCATGGCGTCTGTTCCTCCGTAAACATCTCCAATAACTGTTTTCCGGCAATCTCCTTCGGCAGGGCGCCGAGCTTCTCGTATAGCTCATGCATCCTGCTGAAGGGGATTTTTTTCAGGATTGCTTCGCCGCGGGTTTCGAGGGCGAGGCCTAGGTATTTGTAAAAGAATCCGATCCAGTATGCTTCGCCGTTGGAATATTTTCCGTCCGTCGGCTTTTCTGTCAGCAGCTCCTCGTCCTCGATCAGATCGAGAGAATAGGACGGTGAGGCAATCTGGTAATAGGAGTAGTCGTCATCCTTGCCGCTGGTGGCGAGCTCCGAACCCAAATATCGTTCCACATAGCCTTCCAAGTCGTAGCCGAGGCGGTTGGCAATGGCGAAAATTTTTCCTTGCTTGTTGCAGCGCTCATAGGGAATCGTGATTTCTTCCGGCTTCATGATCGTTTCCTCCCGTTTTTATATATGTCCTCGGAAGGTGAAGGTCGCTCCTTCACCCTCCACGCTGTCCGCCTCCAGTACGATGTCGTGGCGGCGGGCGATGTTTTGCGCGATGGCGAGTCCAAGCCCGGTGCCGCCTTCCCGGTTCGTGCGGAATCGGTCGAAAATGTGCGGAAGAAGCTCGGCGGCGATACCGGAACCATGATCCGTGACGGCGACGCGCCAACGGTTTTCGGAAGCTGTAACGACGATTTCGACAGCTCCGCTCTCCGGCGAGAACTTCACGGCGTTGTCAAGTACGGCGAGGAACATTTGCCGCAGCCGTCCGTAGTCTCCCCGCATCGGAATCGGCGGCGCATCCGAAAGGCGAAGTTCGACGGACATCGGCGCGGCGAGACGGCGCGCCGTTCTCACGGCGTCACGCAGCGCGTCGGAGAGATCGACGTCCGTTTTCTCGATGGCAAAGTCGGGGTTTTCCAACCGAGCCAGATCAAAAAGATCGTTGACGAGACGGTTCAGATGCAATAAGTTGGCCTGCATTTGCGCGAGATAATCGCGCCGTTTTTCTTCGTCCTCTACAAGTCCCGCCGAAAGCGCGTCGAGGGAGCCGCGCAGCACGGTCAGCGGCGTCCGGAGTTCGTGGGAAATGCTGGCGAAGAAATCCCGCCGCATCGTGTCGAGCTTCGAGCGCTCTTCGGCGGCGTCTTCCAACCGTTGGGCGAGAACGTCGAGGCTTTCGGCAAGAGAGCCGATCTCGTCGTCCTGTCGGACGCCGCTGCGGGTTTCATATTGGCCGTCGGCCAGCGCCGCCGCCGTTTGCTCCATCATGGAAAGCGGACGGATGAAACGGCGTGCCAGCAAGAACGACAAAATAGCCGCCAGCAGGAAGGCGAGAATCAGGGAAAACGCGAGAATCCGGAATCCTGCGGTTTCACTGGCATGGATATCCGAGAGGCGGCGATGCATCAAGAGTGCGCCCGTTACGTTGCCCTTGGCGTCGCGGATTGGCGCGCCCGCAGTCACGGAGGGGATATCCAGCATGTCGTTGAAGCTTTCCCCGGCAATGCTTTCTCCGGCAAAAATCTTCTCTAAAAGCGTTTCGGCGGCGGGCGGCAGCTCCGTGTAATCCTCTCCTGATTCTGCGCCGCTTAACGTAATCGTGCGCTCGGCGCGGTCCACGATCCAGACCTCGCTGCCCGTGAAGGCGTTCAATTGCTTGAGCAATGAAGCGAGGTTGCGATTGTTGTCGGATTCCGCCGAAGGGGCGGGCGTTTCGGAGACTCGGCGGCGGCAATAGGTGTGCGCCCCCATATTGTCGTGCCTTTGTACGTTGTTTTGCGTCTGCGCGGTCGCCGTTTCCGTTCCC
>JAGAZS010000008.1 GCA_017939945.1 Schwartzia sp. (in: firmicutes) | reverse complement strand
TGGACTTAATCTAGCCGTGAAGCTCGCAGAGAATGGGACACTGGAAAAACACGGTGTGGAGCTTTTAGGCACATCCATTGAAGCTATCAAGAAGGCCGAAGATCGGGAGCTTTTCAAAGAGACGATGCAAAAGCTCGGCGAGCCGATTCCTGAAAGCACTATCGTTGAGGATGTACAGTCGGCCATCGCTTTCGCAGAAACGATTGGCTATCCTCTCATCGTTCGTCCCGCATATACGTTAGGCGGCACGGGCGGTGGCATCGCGGAAAATGAGGAGGAACTTGTCGAGACCGTTATCAAGGGTCTCAAGTACAGCATGATTGGCCAGGTGCTTATCGAGCGCAGCGTAGCAGGCTGGAAGGAAATCGAGTATGAGGTCATGCGCGATAGCGCCGGGAATTGTATCACCGTCTGCAACATGGAAAACGTCGATCCCGTCGGCGTACATACGGGCGACAGTATTGTCGTCGCCCCGACCCAGACGTTGACCGACCACGAGTGCCAAATGCTCCGCAGCGCGAGCCTGCGGATTATCTGCGAGCTTGGTATCGAGGGCGGTTGCAACGCGCAGTATGCGCTCGACCCGAACAGCGACAGCTACTACGTCATCGAGGTCAATCCTCGCGTCAGCCGCTCTTCAGCTCTGGCGTCAAAGGCTACAGGATATCCGATTGCCAAGGTTTCAGCGAAGATCGCCGTCGGCTATACCCTCGACGAGATCACGAACGCGGTCACGCAGAAGACAAAGGCCTGCTTCGAGCCTTCCATCGACTATATCGTCGTGAAGTTCCCGCGCTGGCCCTTCGACAAATTCATTTACGCGGATCATACGATCGGTACGCAAATGAAAGCCACCGGCGAGGTCATGTCCATCGACAGGAAGTTCGAGGCGGCACTCCTGAAAGCGACGCGATCCCTCGAGATTGGCGTGAACCGTTTGCACCTCGCAGTCATCGATACATGGGACGACGAGCGCGTAAAGAAAGAAATCAGGAAAATCAACGACCAGCGCCTGTTTGTCATAGCGGAGGCGTTCCGCCGCGGCGTCGCCACGGTCGACGAGGTTTACGACATAACGAAGATTGACCGTTGGTTCCTTCGCAAGATCAAAAACATCGCCAACATGGAACGGGCGCTTTCGGAGGAGGAGCTGACGCCGAGTCTTATGCGTGCAGCGAAAAATATCGGGCTTTCGGACGCGTCGATCGCCGAGATCACAAAGCGGAGCTCAAGCGAAATTAGGACGCTCCGGAAGTCGATGGGCATCCTGCCGAAATACAAGATGGTTGACACCTGCGCGGCGGAATTCGAGGCTGCGACGCCTTATTACTACTCGACGTTCTGTGCCGAAGAAAACGAGGCGACGCCTTCCGATGCGCGGAAGGTCATCGTCCTTGGCTCCGGGCCCATTCGTATTGGGCAGGGCGTGGAGTTCGACTATTGCTCGGTTCATTCTGTCTGGGCGCTTCGAGAAATGGGCATTGAGGCTATCATCATCAACAACAATCCCGAAACGGTCAGCACGGACTTTGACATTTCCGACAGGCTCTATTTTGAACCCTTGACTCCGGAAGACGTTCTGAACATCATCGAGCAGGAGAAGCCGGAGGGCGTCATAGTCCAATTCGGCGGACAGACAGCCATCAATCTCGCGGCATCGCTCCAAAAGGCAGGCGTAAAAATCTTCGGTACCTCTGTGGACGGCATTGACCGCGCTGAGGATCGGGAGCGATTCGACGAAGTTTTGACACAAACTCAGATTCCGCGGCCAAAGGGGACGAGCGTGACGACGGTAGAGGATGCTTTTTCCGGCGCTGCAGAGATTGGCTATCCCGTCATGGTGCGCCCCTCGTATGTTTTGGGCGGCCGAGCCATGGAAATCGTCTACAACGAAGAAGAGCTTCGTGGCTACATGAGCCGGGCGGTCAAAGTCACACCCGATCACCCGGTACTTGTCGACCGTTATATGGAAGGCACAGAAGTAGAAGTGGATGCGATTTCCGACGGGACGGACGTCGTGATTCCAGGCATCATGGAACACATCGAGCGCGCCGGCGTTCATTCCGGCGACAGTATCGCCGTCTATCCGCCGCGCACGCTTTCTTCGAAGGTCATCTATACGATCATAGACTACACGAAGCGACTGGCGTTAAATCTCAACGTCAAAGGCCTACTCAATATCCAATATGTCGTCGTCGACAACGAGGTTTACGTCATCGAGGTCAATCCTCGTTCGAGCCGCACAGTGCCGTTCCTGAGCAAGATCACGGACGTGCGCATGGTGAACGTGGCGACGCGGGTGGCGATGGGCGCGACACTGAAAGAGCTCGGCTTCCACTCCGGTCTCGTGACACCGCGTCCCTATGTGGCCATCAAAGCGCCTGTGTTCTCCTTCGCGAAAATGCAGGACGTCGACATTTCCCTCGGCCCCGAGATGAAATCGACGGGCGAGGTCATGGGCATCGATTACCATTACGCGCGGGCGCTGTATAAAGCGATTGTCGGCGCCGGCATGAACATTCCGACGGAAGGCTGCATCCTGTTCACTGTCGCGGACAAGGACAAGGAAGAGATGAAACAGCTAGCAAAAGCGTTCTCGGAGCTGGGCTTCCATCTCGTGGCGACGGAGGGCACCGCGAAGGCGATCCACTCCATCGGCATCGACGCCGAAGTGGTCGGCAAGGTGCACGAGCGCAGCAGCGACATCATTCAGAAGATTAAGATGGGACAGATCCACATGGTCATCAATACGCTGACGCAGGGTAAGCATTCGGCGAAGGACGGATTCCGCATTCGCCGTGCGACGGTGGAGCACGGCATCGCCTGCCTCACCTCCCTCGACACGGCGTGGGAAGTGCTGGGCGTGCTGAGCTTCATGCGCGAACGGCGGCTCGTCTATTCCCTTGCGCTTCAGGATTATGTGGGCGGCGGTGATGATCTTGCCTAAGCTCGCGCTTGATACGGAGATATTAAAGAACACGAAGGTTGGAGACGACGTCTATGTGCTGACGGTTTACGGCGACGCGCTTGTCAGTCAGGCGCAGCCGGGACAGTTTATCCACCTGCAAATCCCTGCGGAAAATGTGTTTCTCCGGCGTCCTTTCGGCATTGCCGATACGGATAGGGGCAACGGCCGACTGACGATGTATTACCGTGTAGCCGGCAAAGGGACTCACGCCCTGACTGGACTGCAGCAAGGCGACACGGTGAACTGCCTTGGCCCTTTGGGGAACGGATTTTCCCTCTCGTCGAAGCGCCCGCTCCTCGTAGGTGGGGGCATGGGCCTTGCGCCCCTGCTCCTTCTGGCGAATAGCTTTCAGGAGGAAGTGGACGTGCTGATGGGGGGACGCAATCAGTCGGAGCTGTTCTGGAAAGATATCTTCGAGCCGCACGTTCATGAGATTTTTATTGCGACGGATGACGGCTCCATGGGCACGAAGGGCTTTACGACAGAACTGCTGCCTGAGCTGCTCAGCAAAAGGAAATACGATTGCATATACACCTGCGGCCCCGAGATCATGATGCGCGGAATCGCAAGAATCGCAGAGCAGTACGACATTCCCTGCCAGGTTTCGCTGGAAAAGCGCATGGCTTGTGGTCTGGGGGCATGTCTTTCCTGCGTTTGTGACACGGCGAACGGGGCGCGAAAGAAAATATGCAAGGACGGTCCGGTATTTTGGGCGCAGGACGTCTTTTTCGCAAAAAAGAAGGGGATACTTTGAAGAGCGATTCTCGGCTTGCCGTTAATTTGTTGGGCATACAGATGAACACGCCCGTCATGACTGCGTCGGGGACCTTTGGATTCGGCGAGGAATTCGCCGATTTTACCGACTTGGAGGCACTGGGAGCGGTCGTTGTCAAAGGCACTACGCTTCAGCCTCGCCGCGGAAACGACGGCGTGCGCATCGCGGAAACACCCGCCGGAATGCTGAACTGCATCGGCCTTGAAAATCCCGGCGTCGACTATTTCCTGCAGACGATCCTGCCCCGAATCTCCAAGTATCACATGAATGTGATTGTGAATGTTTCGGGCGGCAGCGCGGAGGAATACGGGCAGCTGGCGGAGCGTCTCGACGTTCCAGGCGTCGCGGCCATCGAATTGAACGTTTCCTGTCCGAACGTCAAAGACGGCGGCATCATTTTCGGTACGGATCCGAAAGCAGCGGCGGAAGTCGTGACGCAGGCGAAAAAACACACGAAAAAGCCCGTGATCCTGAAGCTGTCGCCAAACGTGACGGACATCGCGGAAATGGCGAGGGCGGGCGAAGCCGCCGGCGCGGACGCGCTGTCATTGATCAACACCCTGATGGGCATGGCCATTGACATCCGAACATGGCGGCCCGTGCTGGGGAACCTAACGGGGGGGCTTTCCGGTCCTTGTGTAAAGCCGGTGGCGCTTCGTATGGTCTGGCAGGCATCTCAGGCCGTCAAGATTCCTATAATCGGAATGGGGGGCATCATGACAGCCGAGGATGCGGTGGAGTTTTTTCTTGCAGGTGCGTCGGCGATAGCTGTCGGAACGGCCAATTTCTGTGATCCGTCTGTTACAAAGAAAATCATTTGCGGATTGGAAGATTATTTGGAACAGCGAAAACTGTCACATATCAGTGATATCGTCGGTCAATTGATCGTGGACAAGGAGTGATGGGGTAGTGGCGGATAATCGATTGATTGTCGCGCTGGACGTCCATTCCATGACGGATGTCCACACGCTCATAGAGAGGTTGGGGGATTCCGTTTCCTATTATAAGGTCGGTATGGAGCTTTTTTACCGGGTAGGGACGGAGGTCTTGACCTATTTGCATGACCAAAAGAAATCCATCTTTCTGGATTTGAAGCTTCACGATATCCCGAACACCGTAGCCGAAGGACTATGCTCTTTGATTAATCTTCATGCGGATATGCTGAATGTTCATGCGTCCGGTGGTTATGAAATGATGCGGATTTCCGTTGAGAGGGTGCATGAGAAAGCGGCACAAGATGGGATTCCAACGCCGAAGCTGATTGCAGTGACAATACTCACCAGTATTGGTAGCGACGATTGGAAAGAAATGGGGTTTTCGCAGGAAATTCGCAAGCAAGTGATTCGATTCGCGTCGCTCGCGAAAAAAGCCGGCATGGACGGCGTCGTGGCATCGCCTCAGGAGGCGGCGGCCATTCGCGAGGCCTGCGGTCCGGATTTCCTGATCGTCACGCCGGGGATTCGACCTGCCGGAGCCGACATAAACGATCAAAGCAGGATCGCGACGCCATCCGCCGCGCTGCAGAACGGAGCCTCACACTTGGTCGTCGGCAGGCCGATCCGTGCCGCGAAAGACCCGAAGGCGGCAGCGGAAGCGATCATTAGGGAAATGGAAAGGGTGTAATGCTATGACAGAAGCGGAAGTAAAAGAATTATTCATCGCGGCGGGAGCGATTATGGAAGGCCATTTTCTGCTGACGTCGGGACTGCATAGCCCGATGTACGTGGAGAAGTTTAACGTTCTGCAGCATCCGGAAAGCACGGAAAAGCTCTGCAAGGCGCTGGCTGAACAATTCAAGAACGAAAAAATCCAAACCGTCGTCGGACCGATGACCGGCGGTATCCTTTTGGCTCATGAAGTGGGGAAGGCTTTGGGGACCCGAGCCATTTTCACCGAACGCGAAAAAGGGCGCATGACCTTCAAACGCGGTTTTTCCCTGCAGCCGGGCGAGCGGGTCCTTATTGTCGAGGACATCGTCACGACGGGCGGCTCTGTCAAGGAAGTCATCGACGTCGTACGCGAAAACGGCGGCGTCCCGGTGGCTGTCGGAATGCTCGTCGACAGGAGCGGCGGCAAGGTCAGCTTCGGCGACGTGCCGTATTACGCGCTTCTGCACCTGG
>JAGAZS010000093.1 GCA_017939945.1 Schwartzia sp. (in: firmicutes) | reverse complement strand
GGCCACGCGAAATCTTGCCGTGGGCGACCTGATCCAGGTCAACGACCGTTTCTTCTGCGTCCAGCCCCAGGGCTTTTCCGAGGTAGAATTCACGCAGATCGGAGATCGTTCCGTCATGGTTTCCGTGCCGGAGGAAAACGTGAAGATGGCTATCCAGGCCGCTAAAGAAGCGGTGGGCGAGGAGACTTACGAAAAATACAAGCAGAATTTCCAGAGAGCATTCCTGCTCGGCTCGAAGGTCAAGGAAATCCCGCACGGCAAGGAGTTTTTCCCGCAGTCGTACCATAAGTACCTCTATGAGCACGCTTTCGAGCATGGCGCATCCAGTCTTCACCCGAACGACAAAAAGGCGTGGGAGGATTTGGACACGGCCTTTGCGCAGAAGCTGATTTGCGAGCCGTCCAATCCGGAGGTTATACCCAACGCCGTCCGCGCCGAATTTGCGGCAAAACTCATCCAGTCAAACAGCCCGTTCATGACTGTGCAGCACGACCCGGACTATGGGAAGCGTATAGCCAATAAGGTCTTCGAGTCTCCGATGTGTAAGCAAATCATCGCGGATCGGGAAGCGGCCAAAGCTGCTGCAAAGGAGGATGCAGTCGCCAGAGCGATCGCTTGACACGCAAATATCATAAAAATGGAAGTACAATAAAAGCTCCTTCCTGTACAATCTATCTTGCCGAATCGGTTGGATGGATAACAGGAAGGAGCTTTTATATGGATTTGGATGGATTGTTGCGGCTTGCGCGGGAGAAGAACGCTTCGGACATTCATTTGCAAGAGTGGATGATCCCGGCGCTGCGGGTGAACGGTGTGCTTGTTCCCGCAGGGGGCGAGGAAATCAATGCAACACAGATACAGGACATCACGGAAAAAGTTTTGTCGCCGTTTGCGAAACAAGATTTTTTTCGCAATGGCGACGCTGACGCCGGATACTTGTCTGCGGACGGCATTCTCACGCGCATACATTGTTTTCAGAGCATGGGGAGTAAGTGCGTGTCTATTCGTATATTTCCGCAGGGGATTCCGAGCATGGAATCTCTTCGCATTCCGCTGGCTTTCTGCAAACTGGCGGAGGAGGAGCACGGCCTTGTGGTCGTATCCGGCCCGACCGGCAGCGGGAAAAGCACCACTCTCGCCGCAATGATTGATGCCATCAACAACACGCGTCCCGTCAGGGTCATCACCATAGAAGATCCCATCGAGTATATTCACACGTCGCAAAAGGCGATGATTGCACAACGGGAAGTTGGAAAGGATTGTCCCAGTTTCCTTTCCGGGTTGCGCTCCGCACTCCGTCAAGACCCGGACGTGATTCTCGTGGGCGAGCTGCGTGATCGGGAGAGCGTCGCCACTGCGCTTATGGCGGCGGAGACCGGGCATCTTGTTTTCACGACGCTCCACGCGGGGGATGTCGTCGAAGCAGTTGATCGTATCATGCAATATTTCCCCGCCGATATGCAGCAGGAGGCTCGCAACCAACTGGCAAACGCTCTGCTCGGGATTGCCGCGCAAAAGCTTTTGCCAAGAAAACAGGGGGGACGCGTCGCCGCGTTCGAGCTTCTTTTCCCCACGCCTGCCGTGACTAACTTGATCCGGCGCGGAGCAATCCACGAGATACGAAATTATATGCACGCTTCCGACGGGATGCAGGCTTTCGACGATGCAATAAAGGAGCTACGCCGCTTTAGATTGGTTTAAAAAAGGCGGGGGCGCAATCAAGCGCCTCCAGCCCAATTTTATACGTCATCTGGTATATTCAATCTTTTGGATTTCATCTTTCGGAATGAAATCCTTAACCAGCTTCTTGCAGTATACCGTATACTTGTCTTGCGCGGATAAACATGTATCGCGAAGATATCCCGGTTCGTGGAAGTATTCTTGCAGACCACGGTAGTAGAAATCTTTATGGTCGGCGTCAATAATGAATGGGATGATGTCATTCTTTAGGCATTCTCGAAACATAATCAGTCGCCCGACTCTTCCGTTTCCGTCTTGGAACGGATGGATTCTTTCAAATTTGACATGGAATTGAAGGAGCTGATCAAAAGAATGGATGGCCGCCGCATCATAATTATCCATCAGATCATGCATGGCATCTTCGACATCTTCTGGAGCCGTTGTCTCGCGGTTAGCGACAACATTGCCTACTGCTTTGTAGTCCCCGAGATTGAACCACGAAATATCGGCATCTGACGTGCCTGTTTTAAGGATTCTATGAAATTCTTTTATCATTTCCTCATCCAGCAGTTGTTGTGCAGAATCAAGCAGATAATCAAAAGCACGAAAATGGTTCGTAGTTTCGATGACATCATCGCTACGAATCACCTCGTCTTGATTGGCCAATATGGTTTTGGTCGAGAACAGGCTTTCCGTGTGTTCGCGTTTCAGTCTGCTGCCTTCTATACGATTACTATTATAGGCAAGCTCGACTTGCGTGAAATAATAAATACCATTTTTGTATTTATTTATGCGTTCGAGGTTTAATTGCTCCAAGAGATTCTTGACAGAGTAAATATTGTGGTTCATATTTATATCTCCTTGTCGATGTCTGCCTTCCTTATTTGATTATTCACCCTGCATTCTTTTCAATGAGTTTTTTCATTACGGCAATATCTGACGCATGAAGTTCGTGCGCTTCATGTATCGCTGCCGCTATCCATCCCGTCGCCGTTTTTCCGCTCAGCGAACAAAGGTCTTTTAATTCCTCGATTATCGCAACCGGCAAGCGGAAGGAAATGCCCTTCCT
>JAGAZS010000092.1 GCA_017939945.1 Schwartzia sp. (in: firmicutes) | reverse complement strand
CATCCTGACCGCGTTCCCCTTCGGCAATATGAGTTCGGCGGTGGAAGTCACGGGACAGACGATTCTCGACGCGCTGGAGCTCAGCGCGATGAATCTGCCTGATGAAAACGGCGGCTTCCTGCAGGTCTCCGGCATGAGCTACACGATTGACGCGACGATTCCTTCCACGGTGGAGCTGGACGCCCACGGCAGCTTCGTCGCGGTGCGCGGCGACCGTCGTATCAGGGACGTCATGATCGGCGGCAAGCCCCTCGATCCGGAAAAGATCTACACCGTCGGCGGCACGACCTATGTGCTGAAGGACGGCGGCAACGGCATGGTGATGTTCAAGGGCGCGAAGCTGATCGACGACGGCACCCTGACCGACGCGGACATGATCATGGAATATGTGCAGAACCACATGAACGCGAAGATCGGCGAAGAATACGCGAACTGGCAGGGCCAGGGCCGTATCACGATCATCAAGTAAAAGGACATCGGCACAACGACAAAAACCGTCACTGCGTGTGGCGGTTTTTGCCGTTTGTGTTAATAAAATCGTTTTTTCATCGGAGGGCGTATATGGACGCGCGATATTACAAGCTTGAAATCTTTATCCCCGAGACGCATTTCCGCGCATTGCAAAAGGCGCTGCAGGAGGCGGACGCGGGGCATATCGGGAATTATGATTCGTGCCTTTCGTACAGCCGCGTCACGGGGACTTGGCGGCCGCTTCCGGGGACGCAGCCGTTTATCGGGACGGAAGGGGAAATCAGCGAGGAACCGGAGCTGAAGGTCGAGGTGACAATCCGGGCGGAAATCCTGGACACGGTGATGCGGGCGGTGAAGGCCGTGCATCCGTATGAGGAGCCGCTGATCAATGTGCTGCCGCTGGCTGCTACGAGCATGGAGTGGAAATGAGTTTGGAAATGCTTTCGATGGACGCGCTTGCGCATTGCACGCTTTGTCCTCGTCGGTGCGGTGTGAATCGGTTGAACGGGGAGCTGGGCTATTGCGGGGCGGGACGGCTTGCCCGTGCTGCGCTCGTTTCCCTGCACCCGTGGGAGGAGCCGTGCATCGCCGGAAAGAACGGCGCGGGCACGGTGTTTTTTTCGCATTGCAGCCTGCGCTGCCTGTTTTGCCAGAATGCCGTGATCAGCCATGAGGAAACCGGGTTCGACGTGACGGAGGAACGGCTGGCGGAGATTTTTCTCGAGCAGCAGGAGCGGGGCGCGGCGACTCTCGACCTCGTGACGCCGACGCATTTCGCGCCGCAGATCCTGGCGGCACTCCGCATGGCGAAGTCTTGCGGGCTGACGTTGCCCGTGGTTTGGAACAGCAGCGGGTATGAACGGGCGGAGATCATCCGCGCGGCTGCCGACGAAATCGACGTTTTCCTGCCCGATCTCAAATATATCGACGAAAAAAGTGCGTCCGAGTGTTCGGACGCGCGGGAGTATTTTTCGTATGCTTCGGCGGCGATCGAGGCAATGGTCGAGGCAAAGGGCGCGCCCGTGCTGCGGGAGGACGGGATTCTCGCAAGCGGCGTGCTGGTGCGCCATTTGATCCTGCCGGGCAGGCGGAAGGAAAGCATGAAAATCCTCGACTGGCTTTGGGCGACATTCGGCGATACGATCATGCTGTCGCTGATGGGGCAGTATACGCCGATGTACCGCGCGGCGGAAATCAAGGGCATGAACCGGAAACTCACGACGTTCGAGTATGAGTCGGTCGTCGGGCACGCGCTCGACCTCGGCATTACGCGCTGCTATGTGCAGGAGCGCGGCGCGGCGTCGGAGGAGTTCGTGCCGAAATTTGACGGAACGGGCGTAATTCGCTAGAATATGGAAAAACATAATCAAAGGGAGACGTTACATTGAGCAATTTAGAGGTAGGAATCGTCGGGCTGCCGAACGTCGGCAAGAGCACGCTTTTCAACGCGATCACGAAGGCCGGGGCGGAGGCGGCCAATTATCCGTTCTGCACAATCGAGCCGAACGTGGGCGTCGTGGACGTACCGGACGCGCGGCTCGGCGTTTTGCATGAGATGTACCAATCGAAAAAGACGACGCCGGCTTCAGTGCGCTTCGTCGATATCGCCGGGCTGGTGCGCGGCGCGTCGAAGGGCGAAGGGCTGGGCAACCAGTTCCTCGAGCATATCCGGCAGGTGGACGCCATTGCTCATGTGGTGCGCTGCTTCGAGGATTCGGACATCACCCACGTCGAGGGGGCGATCGACCCGATCCGCGACATCGAGATTATCACGACCGAGCTTTGCCTCGCCGATCTCGACACGGTGGAAAAGCGGCTGGTCAAGGCGCAGAAGCTGACAAAGAGCGGCAGCAAAGAGGCGAAGGCCGAGGAAGCGGCGCTGCAGAAAATCGCGGCGCTGCTGGGCGACGCGAAGCCCGCGCGGAAGGCGGAGCTTTCCGACGACGAGAAGGCGCTGCTCCGCGACTTGAACCTGTTGACGATGAAGCCGACGCTCTATGTGGCGAACGTGTCCGAGGACGAGGCGGCGACGGCGGAACAGGAAAATCCGTTTGTGCAGAAGGTAAAGGCTTTTGCCGCCGAAGAGGGCGCGGAGGTCGTGGCGATTTCCGCCCGTGTCGAATCGGAAATCGCGGAGCTTTCCGCCGACGAAGCGAAGGAATTTCTCGAGACGCTGGGGCTGACCGAATCCGGCCTCGACCGGCTGATCAAGGCGGCGTTTTCACTTCTGGGGCTTTTGACGTTCCTGACGGCGGGACCGGACGAGTGCCGGGCCTGGACGATTACGAAGGGAACGACGGCGCCGAAGGCCGCCGGAAAGATCCATTCGGACATCGAGCGCGGCTTCATCCGCGCCGAGATCGTGAACTACGACGACCTGATCGCAGCGGGCAGCATGAACGCCGCGAGGGAAAAAGGACAGATCCGTCTCGAGGGCAAAGACTATGTGATGCAGGACGGGGACGTGACATATTTCCGATTCAACGTATAATGACAGGATTGAAAAAGGACGCCGCGGGAAGAAAAGTTCTTCTTGTGGCGTCCCTTTTTGTCATTGAGAAATATTCTGTAAAACCGTGAAGCGCTTGTCCTGCATGGAATTTTTCCGGGGCAGCTCTTGCCGCAAAAAAAATTGGAGTCAAAAATTTTGACTCCAATTTTTTTTATGCGGCAAATTATATTGTCGATATAACTTGTGGGAGTAAGAAATTCTTGCTTTCCGATTTTCCTGCTTCAAAACATTTTTATACCGGTTTCAGTTAAGATTGGTATTAATCTTTCGGTACCATATCCTCTGCTTTCAGCGTGCCGTTTTTCGCCCGTTGTGCGAATTCCGCCGTGGCGGTGAAGAGGACGTCGCTGGAGCTGTTCAGCGCCGTTTCGCAGGAGTCCTGCAAGACGCCGATGATGAAGCCGACGCCGACGACCTGCATGGCGATGTCGTTGTTGATGCCGAAAGACGCGCAGGCCACTGGAATCAGCAGGAGCGATCCGCCCGCCACGCCCGACGCGCCGCAGGCGCCGACCGTGGAGATGATGGAGAGCAGCAATGCGGTCGGCATATCGATCTGGATGCCCATCGTATTCGCCGCCGCCAGCGACAGCACCGTAATCGTGATGGCCGCGCCCGCCATGTTGATGGTCGCGCCGAGAGGAATCGAGATCGAGTAAATGTCCGGGTTCAGGCCGAGACGCTCGCAGAGACGCAAATTGACCGGGATG